>JAYUGD010000847.1:0-25750 GCA_043767785.1 Zavarzinella sp.
TGAAACGCCCATCTGCAATGATGAGATCACACCGGAGCCGGCGAGTTTTTCATTGGCCGCAACGGCGGCAGCGAGGCCAGTTCGGACTTCAAGTCGAACAGCGGCGGCAGGCCGTTGAAGCGGGTGGCGGGGTCTTGGCCGGGGAGGCACCAGTACAGCGTCTTCTGGAAGCGGCGGGCGACGACGTAGAGGACGGCGCGGGCGCGGTACAGGGTCCGCTCGGAGATGCCGGCGGCGGCGGCCTCGGCCAGCACCTCGTCGGACGGGCGGCAGTGCTTCTCCAAGATCGTCGCCAGCCATTCCTCGGCCGTACTCTTGACCGCGCGGCCCACGTCGTCTGCCGTCAGTTCTTCCTCGTCGTCTTGCCACATGACGCGGCCGCCGGCCAGGACGAACGCATTCGCGGGGGGGGATCGGGCCGAGGCCGGCCAGCGCCTTCCTACTCAGCGCCGCCGGCCGCAACCGCGTTTTCTTGCTGACGATGGCGCGCATCTGGCTTGCTTACCGCACGGGGGCCATGCGCTGCCTCGTCTTCCGCGCCGTGAAACCGGAGTGAGCGCCAACGGACCTCAGACCAGCTTGCAGACCTCCTCGAACGCCAGCCGGGGGTTCCGCGGGTGGAGTTTAGCCGGGTCGCCATGCCCGAGGTTGCACAGGAAGTTGGACTTCACGGCCGTGCCGGCGAAGAACGCGGCATCGACCTTCGCGTTGTCGAAACCGGACATCGGCCCGCAGTCCAGCCCGACGGCCCGGGCCGCGAGCATGAAGTACGCCCCTTGCAGCGACGAGTTGCGCAAGGCGATCATTTCCAAGACCGGCTCGGGCAAATCTTTGAACCACGCCTTCGCGTCCGTCTGCGGGAACAGGACCGGCAACTTCTCGTAGAAGTGGATGTCCATCCCGATGACGGCGGTGACGGGGGCGGCCATCGTCTTGTCCACGTTGCCCGCGTCCAAGCACGGCCGCAGTTTCTCCTTCGCCTCGTTCGACTTCACGAAGACGACGCGCATGGGGCACATGTTGGCCGAGGTCGGCCCCATCTTGGCGAGGTCGTAAGCCTCTCGCAGCAGCGCGTCGCCCACGGGCTGAGGCAGCCAGTAACTATGCGTCCGCGCGGCGCGGAACAGAAGGTCGCGGCCGTCGTCGTTCAAAGTCGTACTCATGTCGTTCCTATTAATCAAAAGTCGGCGTCATGTGTCATAGTCTAGCCGACCGAGCGCATGCGGGGCGGGGAATCCAAGCGTCGGCAATGGGGCGCGGAGCTACTATCTTGAGAGAAAGCCGCTTGCCTTGAGGGTTGAATGGCCATCACCTTGGACGTGGTCGCCGGACCGCTGCTGGGAACGTCGTTCTCGTTCGACCGTCACTCGACGTTCCTCGTGGGGCGGTCGGCGGACGCCGCCTTCAGCCTGCCGCACGACGACTACCTTTCCCGCGTCCACTTCCTGGTGGAATTCAACCCGCCGCTCGCCCACCTGACCGACCTCGGCAGCCGCAACGGCACTTTGGTCAACGGCAAAAAGCTCCGCGAGTCCCCATTGCGCAACGGCGACCTCATCGAAGTCGGAATGTCCACGCTCCGGGTGACGCTGGCCGGGCAAGACGGGGAGGCGATGACGCAATCACTGCCGGCCCCGCGCGCCGCGGCCCGCACGGAAGAGCCGACCACCGTCACCCAGTTGCCCTCGGGCGAGGCGACCGGGGAAGTGTCCGTCGCCGGCCGGCCCCCCTTGTTCCGCGGCTACGCCATCGCGGACCGGCTCGGCGGCGGCGGGATGGGGGACGTGTACCGGGCCGTGCGCGAGTCGGACGGGCGGGTCGTGGCCTTGAAGACGATCAAGCCGGCCGTCACCCCGACCGCGGCGGTGGTCAGCCGGTTCATCCGGGAGGCCGACATCCTGCGGCGGCTTACACACCCGAACATCGTCGGCTTCGAGGAATTCGGGGAGGAGAACGGCATCCTGTTCTTCGTGATGGAACTCGTGCGGGGCCGAGACGCATCGACGGCCGTGAAGGAGGCCAAGAAGGCCGGCGGCCAATTGCCGATCGCCGACGTGCGCCGCATCGCGGCCGGGCTGTTGGCCGGCCTCGCCCACGCCCACCGGGCCGGGTACATCCACCGGGACATCAAGCCGGCGAACGTGTTGGTGGCCGACGACGGGACCGTGAAAGTGGCCGACTTCGGCTTGGCCCGCGCCTACCAAGACTCGCCCCTCAGCGGGCTGACGCTGTCCGGCCAAGCGATGGGAACCCCCGCCTTCATGCCCCCGGAACAAGTGCGGGACTTCCGCACGGTGAAGCCGGCCGGGGACCAATACTCGGCCGGGGCGACGATCTATTACCTGCTCACCGGGGAATTCCCGCACCCGGCCGGGACGAACCACGCCGACCTGTTCCGCCGCCTCTTGACGGAAACCGCCCCGCCCGCGACGCGCCTGCGGCCGGACACGCCGCCCGCGATGTCTGCCGCCGTCGCCAAGGCGATGGCCCTCCGGCCGGAAGACCGGCACGCGGACGTGGCGGCGTTTGCAAAGGCGTTGGGCTAACGCCAAGCATGCCATCGGTTTGGCGCACCGGCTGATTGCTGGTACACTGGCGCTTGCACCCTTGTTCATTGGGTTCCCGCCATGCCCGGTTCGACGCGCCCGCCGAACGCCAAGGAGACACTGGTCTTCGGCGGCGGCAGCCCGTTCCTGCCGGTGACGCTCGATTTACCGACCGACGCCGGGTCCAACGGCCAAACGCCCGCCGTCCCGGCCGGCGCGATCACCCTCGACTTGCCGACCCGTTCGGGGTCCAACGGCCAAACGCCCATGGTGCCCCCGCCAGGGGCCGTCACGCTGGACCTGCCGACCCATGCGAGTACCAACGGGCGAACCCCCGTTGTGCCACTGTCGGGTTCGGTGACGATCGACTTGCCACCGGCTCGGCCGTCCGACCGCGAGACGATCACTTACGTCCCCGGCGCGGAAGGGCCGGGAATGGGGACGACGGCGCCGTTTCAGCCCCGCGTCGGCCGGTTTGAACTTCGGAAGAAACTCGGCGAGGGGGCGTTCGGCGAGGTTTACCAAGCGTACGACCCGCAGTTGGACCGCGACGTGGCGCTGAAACTCGCCAAGCCGGGGACGCTCGGCACGGCCGAGCGCCGCGAGCGGTTCTTTCGGGAAGCCAAGGCGGCGGGGAACCTGCGGCACCCGAACATCGTCCCGCTGTTCGAGGCGGGGCAACAGGACGACCGCTGCTACATCGCTTCCGCGTACATCGCCGGGAAGACCTTGGAGGCGGTGATTGAAGGCCACGCGGCCCGCGGGGCGCCAATGCCCGCGGCCGACGCGGCCCGGCTCACGCGGCAACTCGCGGCGGCGATGGCTTACGCCCACTCGCAGGGGATCGTCCACCGGGACGTGAAGCCGCAAAACGTGATGGTGGACGAGGCCGGCGAGCCGCTGTTGCTGGACTTCGGCTTGGCGGCCCGCGCGGAGGCGGGGGACGAAAAGTTGACGCAGGAAGGCACGGCAATGGGGACGCCGGCCTACATGGCGCCGGAACAAATCGACGGAAACGGCATCGCCGCCAGCGACCAGTACAGTCTCGGGTGCGCCCTCTACCAAATGCTGACGGGCCGGACGCCGTTCGCCGGCGGCATCGCCCAACAAATGTACCTGCACCAGCACGAACCGGTGTCGCCCCCGCGCAAACTGCGGCCGAATATCCCCCGCGACCTCGAAACGATCTGCCTGAAGACGCTGGAGAAAGACCCCGCGAAACGATACCCCGGTTGCGCCGACCTCGCGGAAGACTTGCGCCGCTTCCTCGCCGCGGAGCCGATTCTGGCCCGCTCGGTGGGCCTGTTGGAACGTGGGATCAAGTGGGCGCGCCGCCGACCCGCCTTGGCCGGCACGGTATTTCTAACGGTCTGCCTCGGGTGCCTCGGGGGGGGGATTTACGGCCTCTACGCCGAGCAGCGGACGCGCGTCTTCCGGCAACAGGGCGAACGCCGCCGTCAAGCCGACGACTTGTGGGTGCGGGGCCGCGAAGCGGAAGCGGACGGCCGACAGGCCTTGGCCCGCGACGACTCCCCCACGGCAACGCGACATCTCGCGGAAGCCGCGGGCGCGATGGAACAGGCGGTGGCCGTCCTCGCCGCGTCGCGCGACCCCGGAGACGAGACACTGCGGGCCGAGGTCGAATCTCGGCTGCTCGGCGTGCGCGGGCAAGCCGGCGACTTGGCGACGGATCAAGGCGCACGGCAACATGTTCAGGCGGCGGTCGCCCAGTTGGGCCGGGACCGGGACGAACTGCTCTTCCGTCATCTGAGCGTGGACGCGGCCAGCCGGGCGGGCGACCGCCTCGCCGTCGCCAAATTGGCCCCGGCCGCGCTGGCCGCGTTCCACATCGACACGGCCGGCGCTGGGGACAAGCCGCTCTCGGCGGTCGCCCGCCATTTTCAGTCGGACGCGCAGCGCCGGCAAACCGCCCGGTGGTGTTGCGAAGCTCTGTTCGTCTGGGCGGAAGCCGAAGAAGGGAAGACGGCGGTCCGGTTATTGACCGCCGCGGAAGCCGTCGCCGCGGCGCACCAAGTGCCCGTCCCCAACGCGCTGTACGCGCGCCGGGCGGCGTTGGCCGCCGCGCTCGGCGATGCCGACGCCGCGAAAGCAGACCTTGCTCTGGCCGCCCGGCCGCCGGCCTCGGCCTTGGACCATTTTTTGACGGCGGTGGCCGACTATCGGAACGACAAGTACCCCGCCGCGGTCCGCCGGTGCGAGGAGGCGGTGCGGCTGGAGCCGGGCTACTTTTGGCCGCCGTACTTGCAAGGGCTATGCCACCTCCGGCAGCAACAGTGGGCCTTGGCCGACGCATGGCTGACGACGTGCGTGACGCAGCGGCCGGACGCCGTCTGGCCCCGCGTGTTGCGGGCGCAGGCCCGCGTCGAGATGCGGAACGTCGAGGGCGCCACGGCGGACTTGTCCGCCGCCGGCGACGCGGCCGAGCCGGCGGCCCGGTATCTCATTCACATGACTCGCGGCCGACTGGCGACGATCCGCGAGCAGTGGGCAGAGGCCCGCGATGCCTTCGTCGCGGCGACCGCCATCAGCCCGGCGGGGGGCTACCAAGCGGACCTTAATTTGGCCGAAATCCACCGCCGGCTCGGCGACGACCCGGCCGCGTTGGGCGCGCTGGACCGCGTGATCGCGGCCCAGCCGGCGGACGGGCAGCTTTACTACACCCGCGCTCAGTTCCACCGCAAGGCAAACGCCGATGCGCTGGCGCGGCGCGACTATGAAAAGGCTATTGAAGCGGGCGGGCGGCCCGGCGACCGCTGGCTAGCCAGCGCTCATGTCGAATTGGGTTACCTGAAGCACGTCGCAAAAGACCACGCCGGCGCCTTGGCCGAGTACGAGGCGGCTTTGAAGGTGGTTGATGACTTCGTCCCCGCCCACCGTCAGCGGGCCGAAACACTTTTGGCCCTCGGCAAACATGCCGAGGCGGGCCGGGCGTTGGACAAGTGTCTCGCCAAGGCGCCGGACGCGGAGCTTTACCGGGCGCGCGGGTTGATCCACGCCGCCCGGCGGGAGTATTCGCAGGCGGCCTTGGCCTACTCGCAGTCGCTGAAAATGAAGGACGACCCGCAGGTGTTGAACTACCGCGGCTGGGCCTACTTGCAGGCCCAGTCGCTGCCCTTGGCGCGGGCCGACTTCGACGCGGCGCTGACCGCGAAGCCCGACCTCGCGGACGCCCTGTGCGGCCGGGCGCAGATCCTGTCCTTGGAAGGCAAGGGGGCCGAAGCCGTGGCGGCCGCGGAGAAGTCCCTTCGTCACGCGGATCATCCGACATCAACGCTGCTGTGCAACTTGGCAAGCGTGTACGCCCGCGCCGCCCGGCTCGGGCCGGCCGCCGGCGACGTGGCGACCGCCCTGCTCTACCAAGAACACGCGGCGGAACTGCTCATGCGGGCCGCCGGCTTGGTCGCGCCGGACGGCCGGGCGGCCTTCTGGCGCGACCAAGTTGAAAAGGACGCGACCCTGCGCGAAATGCTGAAGCACGCCGACATCGCGCGGCTGGCCCGAAGTCAAGGGTGGTAACGGTCGAGAATCGCGTTTGATCGCGCCGCCCATCAACGGGGTAATTCCGGCCGACTTTTTCGATTCTGCCGTCGAACGAATGTGAGTGAATGGGTATATTACCCGTGATTCGCACGCGGGGCTGAGGCGCGACGAGCAACGACGGCTTGTTGACTCGCCTCCGTTGATTCGCGGAACACAGCTTCGACAACGATGGCCGTGTTGTTTTGGCCCAGTTTACATCTATGAAGAACGTCGCCGCCGGTCTCGCGTGCCGCCCGGAGTTGCCTTGATGTCTCGCGAAAACTGGCTGCGCTCCATCGCTCATCAATTACGCCCCCAGCCGGCCCGCCGCGCCCCGCGCATCCTCTTGCAGGAACTGGAAGACCGGACGAACCCCGTCGCGTTCGGGTACGCCGCGGACATAGGCGGCGTCGGGGACGACGCGGGCCGAGCCGTCACCACCGACGGCGCCGGCAACGCCTATGTGACCGGCAACTTTTCCGGGACCGTCGATTTCGACCCGTCCGCCGGCGTGACCAACCTGACCAGCGACGGCGGCTCGGACGGCTATGTGGCCAAGTACACCCCGGCTGGGGCGCTGGTGTGGGCGAAGGCGTTGGGCGGGGACGGCGCGGCTGGAATTGCACTCGACGGCCAAGGGAACGTGTACACCGTCGGAACCCTCTTCGGCCAGGGAGACTTCGACCCGAGCGCCGGCGTGTATACGTTGATCGGCAACGGGGCATGGGACGCCTACGTCAGCAAACTGGACTCATCGGGCAACTTCGTTTGGGCCAAGGCGCTGGGCGGATCGGCTGAAGACTTCGGGACTGGAATCGCGGTTGATTTCGCCGGCAACGTGGTGGCCACCGGGTTCTTCCGGGGCACGGCGGACTTTGACCCCGGCGCGGCAGCCTACAACCTCACTAGCGCCGGCGGGGACGACGCCTTCATGGCCAAGTTGGACTCGGCCGGCAACTTCCTCTGGGCTAAGAGTTGGGGCGGGGCAACGCACGACCGGGCTTACGGCGTCACGTTGGACGCGCAAGGGAACGCCGTCACCACCGGGTACTTCACGGGCACGGCAGACCTCGACCCCGGCCCCGGCGTCCAAAACCGGACCGCCGCATTCACGGACGGCTACGTCAGCAAACTGGACCCGGATGGCAACCTGCTTTGGGCCAGCCCGCTCGGGCAGACGGGCAATACCGTCAGTGTCGTCGGGACCGCGGTCGCCGTGGACGGCTCCGGGAACGTCTACACCACCGGCGGCTTCCAAGGCACGGCCGACTTCGACCCCGGCCCGGGGACTTTCAGCCTCAGCAGCGCCGGTTACAACAACCCGTACGTGAGCAAGTTGGACGCGGCCGGGCGCTTCGTCTGGGCCAAGCAAATCACCGGGTCCTCGCTGGCGCACAGCTACGGCGGCGCGGTGGCGGTCGATGTCGCCGGCGCCGTCTATACGACCGGGTCTTTCGAGGGGACGCCCGACTTCGACCCCGGCGCCGGGGTCGTTAACATGACCAGCGCGGGCTGGTACGACGCCTACGTCACGAAGTGGGACGTGTTCGGCAATTTCGTCTGGGCCGGGCAGACGGGCGGGACGGCATTCGACGAGGGTTACGGCGTTGCGGTAGACAAGCGCGGGACCGTGTACAATACCGGATACTTCGCGGGGACGGCCGACCTCGACCCGACGGCGGGGACGCTGAATGTCCCAGTCGTCGGGGCCTCGGACGGGTTCCTAAGCAAGCTGACGCAGAAGAGCGTCAGCGGCGTCGTGTGGGACGACCGGAACGGCAACGGCGTGCGGGATGCCGGTGAACCGCCGGTGGCCGGGGTCGCCGTTGAACTGAACGATAACGCGATCAATGTCGATGACTTGACCGTATTCGGCGTTCATGTCACCGGGCCGACCGGGCAATATCTATTCACCGACCCGCCATCCAGTGTCAACGACTACGCCGTGCAACTCCGGTTGCCGCGCGGATTCGACTACACCTTGCAAGACCAAGGGGGGGACGACGCTAAGGATAGCGATTTCGACTTGACCGGGGTCACGCCCGCTTTTTCACTCGCCGGCGGCCCGGTCGTCTTCGACGCCGGCCTGACCGGGGCCGCGCCGGCGTTCGGGTTCGCGGCGAAGGCGGGGGGGGGTTCCATCGACGAAGGCCGGGCCGTCGCGGCGGATGCGGCCGGCAATGTGTATATGGCCGGGTTCCTCTCCAGCACGGTCGATTTCGATCCGTCCGTCGGCGTGTACCAGTTGGGCACCGCCGGCGGGCACGACGCCTTCGTGGCCAAGTACACGACCGCGGGGGCGCTCGTGTGGGCAAGGGTGTTCGGCGGGGCGTCGTCCGACGAGGCCGCCGCCGTCGCCGTGGACGCGGCCGGCAACGTGTACACCACCGGCGTCTTTTCCGGCGCCGTCAACTTCGACCCGGCCGGGGCGGCGGCCCCGCTGACCGGCGTCGGCCAGAACGTCTTCGTGAGCAAGTTGGATCAGAACGGCGACTACGTTTGGGCCAAGTCATGGACCGGCTCCGGCCGCGGCATTGCCGTGGACGCGGCCGGCAATGCGTACACCACCGGCTCTTTTGACGCGGCCGGTGACTTCGACCCCGGGGCCGGCACAGCCACCTTAACCCCCGGCACGGGCGGTAACGCCGCCTTCGTCAGCAAGCTCGATCAGGCCGGCAACTACGTCTGGGCCAAGGCCCTCACCGGGGCCGGCACGGCCGCCGGGGCCGGGCTGGCTCTGGACGGCTTGGGGGGCGTCGTCACCACGGGCGCTTTCACCGGCCCCGTCGATTTCGACCCCGGCGCCGCCGCCTCGCTCACGACGGCCGGCGGCTTCTCGGACGCGTACGTGAGCAAGCTGGACGCCGCCGGCAACTACGTCTGGGCGAGGCAACTCGGCGGCGCGGATAACGACGCCGGGGCCGCCGTCGCGGCCGACGCCCAAGGGAACGTGTACACGACGGGCCAATTCCGCGGCACGGCCGACTTCGATCCGGGTGCGGGGGCGGCCCCCTTGACCAGCGCCGGCGACGCCGACGCGTACGTGAGCAAGCTGGACGCCGCCGGGAATTACGCTTGGGCGAAGCCGCTCGGCGGGACAAATACGGACCAAGGGGCCGGGATCGCGCTCGATTCGGCCGGGCATGTGCATACGGCCGGCTCGTTCAAGAGCACAGCCGACTTCGACCCCGGCCCCGGCGCCGCTAGGCGGGCCGCTGTCGGCGTCAACGAAGACATCTTCGTCAGCGAGCTGGACGCCGCCGGGGCGTTCGTCTCGGCCCACACGTTCGGCAGCGGCTCCAAGGACACCGGCGAGGCGGTGGCCGTGGACAACCGCGGGGCTGTCCTCGTGACGGGTGAGTACGGCGGCACGATGGACGTTGACCCGTCCGCCGCCACGTATTCGTTCACCGGCGTCGGCCGGGCCGACGCCTTTCTGTTGAAGTTTGCCCCGGCGACCGTGAGCGGCGTCGTCTGGGCCGACGCCGATTCCGACGGCGTCCGCGAGGTCGGCGAGCCGCCCGTCGCCGGGGCGGTCGCCGAGTTGCTCGATAGCGATGGCAACTCGCTGGGCGTCCGAGTCACCGGGGCCGACGGGGCGTACTCGTTCCCCGCCCCGCCGGATGTCTCCGCCAACGCATATACAGTGCAGTTCCGGCCGCCGGCCGGGTTCGGGTTCACCGCGGCCGGCGTGGACAGTGACGCCGTCCAAGCCACCGGCAAAACCGCGGCCTTCCCACTGGCCGGTTACCAAACCGCCTTCAAGGACGCCGGGTTGGTCGGTGTCGCCCCTGCGTTCGGGTTCGCCGCGCAAGCGGGCGGCAGCGGCTCCGACGGCGGCCAAGCGGTGGCCACGGACGCGGCGGGGAACGTGTATGTGACCGGATATTTTTCCGCATCGGCTGATTTCGACCCGTCCCCCGGCGTTTACACCCTGACCAGCGCCGGGGGGAACGATGCGTACGTGGCCAAGTACGCCCCTGGCGGGGCGCTGGTCTGGGCGAAGGGGTTTGGCGGCGTATCGCAGGAAATTGGCGCGGGGGTGGCGGTGGACGCCAACGGAAGCGTTTATATCACCGGGAGTTTTTCTGGGACAGCCGACTTCGACCCGTCCCCCGGCGTCTACAACCTAACGAGTGCCGGGAACGATGACGCTTTCGTGAGCAAGCTGGACGCGGCCGGAAACTTCCTTTGGGCCCGACAGCTCGGAGGAACGGGCGTGGATTACGCCTCCGCGCTCGCGGCGGACGACGCCGGAAACGTGTATACCACCGGCCTCTTCGACGGCACGGCCGACTTCGACCC
Source organism: Zavarzinella sp. (assembly GCA_043767785.1). Taxonomy (GTDB): domain Bacteria; phylum Planctomycetota; class Planctomycetia; order Gemmatales; family Gemmataceae; genus Zavarzinella. The sequence goes on from JAYUGD010000847.1 coordinate 10,392, forward strand.
GGGGGCCGGCGTCTACAACCTGACCACCGCCGGGGCGGGTCCCCTCGAGACGTATGTGAGCAAGCTGGACGCGGCCGGAAACTTCGTTTGGGCCAGGCGGTTCGGCGGGGACAGCGGTGTCTCCGGGAATGGTGTGGCGGTGGACGGCCAAGGGAACGTTTACACCACCGGGCACTTCCAGGGGACGGCCGATTTTGACCCGGGGGCCGGCAACTTCACCCTGAGCGGCAACGGTTTCGTCAACGCATTCGTGAGCAAATTGGACGGGGCCGGCAACTTCGTCTGGGCACGGGGGATGGGCGGGACGGCGAATGTCATTGGCTACGCGGTGGCGGTGGACGGGGCCGGGAACGTCCACACCACGGGGTACTTCCAAGAAACCGCCGACTTTAATCCCGACCCGGCCGTCACCCTGAACCTGACCAGTTCCGGCGGGCTTGATGTTTATGTGAGCAAACTGGACGGGAACGGCAACTTCGTCTGGGTCCGGCAAATGGGCGGGCCGGCGGACGACATCGGCGATGGCGTGGCCGTGGACCCGCAGGGAAACGTACTCACCACCGGGAGTTTTGTCGGCTCGGCCGATTTCGACCCGAGTACCGGGGCGTTCACCCAGACCAGCGCCGGGAACCTCGATGCGTTCGTGAGCAAGCTGGACGCGGCCGGAAATTTTATCTTGGCTCGACAGGTGGGCGCCGCGTCAAGCGACAGCGGCTCCTCCGTGGCGGTAGACGGGCACGGGGGCGTTTACACCGCCGGGTACTTTGGGGGCACGGTCGATTTTGACCCGTCCGCCGCCGTATTCAACGTGACCGCCGCGGGAGCGAACGACGCCTTCGTGAGCAAACTGATCCTGGCCGGCGTCAGTGGCGTGATCTGGGATGACCAAGACGGCGATGGCGTGCGGGATGCCAACGAGCCGGGAATCGCCGACGCGACGGTCGAGTTGTTCGACGCCGTCGATGGCGTGGCCGGCAACGGCGATGACATCTATCTGGAAGCCGTGACGACCCGGGCCGACGGGTCGTACCGCTTCCCCGAGCCGGCCCGCGGCGGGAACCGCTACATTCGCGTCAACCCGCCGGCCGGGACGGCCGGGGCCAACCCGGCCTACGCCGAAGTGACCACGCCCGGCGGGGACAGCGCCGTGGACCGCTTCGGCCGGTCGGCCTTGTTCGACCTCTCCGCCGACCCGGTCCAGACGTTCACCGCCGGCCTGCGACCCATATCGGCCCCGACCCCCGCGTGGGCCATCGGGTCCGCCGGGGCCGACGCCGCCAACGGCGTCGCCGCGGACGCCGCGGGCAACACCTACGTTGTTGGTTCCTTCGCCGGCGCGACGGCCGACCTCGACCAAGGCCCCGGCGAAAATTCGCTGATGAACAACGGCGACGGCGCCGGGTACGTCGCCAAGTACGACGCCGCCAACCAATTGCTCTGGGCGCGGGCCATGGGCGGCAGCGGCGCGGGGAACGCCGTGCAAACCGCGGCCGTCGCCGTGGACGCGGCCGGCAACGTCGTGGTGACGGGGACGTTCACCGGCTCGGCGGACTTCGGGGCGACGACGCTGACGAGCCTCGGCGGGACCGATGCGTTCGTGGCGAAGCTCGACGCCGCCGGCACGTTCCTTTGGGCCAAACGGTACGGCGGCGCCGGCAACGACACGGGCGTCGCCGTCGCCGTGGACGCCGCCAACAACATCCACGCCACCGGCACGTTTCTGGGCAACGCCACCATCGGCGGCACGGCGTTCACGAATACCACCGGGTCCGACGCCTTCGTATTGAAGTTGAACACGGCGGACGGCAGCACGGCCGCGGCGCGACAAATCGGCGGCGCCGGGTCCGTGCAAGTCGCGGGGATCGCCGCCAACAGCAGCGGCGCTTACTTGGCCGGCTCCTTCGCCGGCACGGCCGACTTCGACCCGACTGCGACTTCCTTCCCTCTCATCAGCGTCGGCGGCAGCTTAGAGGACGCCTTCGTACTCAAGCTCAACACCGGCGGCTCGCTCGCGTGGGCAAAACAAATCGGCAACGGCTTTGCCGACACGGCGCACGGTCTCGCTCTTGACGCGGCCGGCAACGTCCTATTCACCGGCGGGTTCCAAGGCACGGTGGACTTCGACCCGTCCAACAACCCGTTCAACTTGACGAGTACGAACGCCCAGTCCGACGCCTACGCGGCCAAATTCGACGCCGGGGGGAACTTCCTCTGGGTCAAGCAATTCGGCGGCAACGGCCCGGATGCCGGCGCGGCAGTTACCGCGGACGCCCGCGGGTATGTGTACGTCACCGGGGCGTTCACGGGCGCCGCCAATTTCAACGCCGGCGCGTCTCCCATGACCAGCGCCGGAGCCGCGGACACCTTCGTTGTCAAACTGACCTCAAGCGGCCAATTCGTCCTCGCCGACCGCTTGGGCGGCTTCGGGGCGGACACGCCGTCGGCCGTCGCCGTCCACGGAGCGGGGGCCGTCACCGTCGTCGGCAGCTTTGAAGTCACGGCCGACTTGGACTTCGGCTTCACGCCGTTCCTGCTGACCGCCGGCGGCGCGACAGACGGATTCGTCAGCCAATTGCACGAGTTCGTCATCCAAGGCCGAGTCTGGAGCGATGCGGACGCGGACGGCATCCAAGACCCGGCCGAGTCGGAGTTCACGGACGCCACCGTCGGACTGTACGACTCTGTTGACGGCGTGATCGGCAACGGGGACGACGTACTCGTCGATTCCGTGACGACGACAACCGGCGGGTATTCCTTCTTCGAGCCGGCCGACAGTTTCGGCGACTACGTCCGCGTGAGCTTGCCCCAAACCCGGCTGTCCGGCGACAGCCTGCCGGTTTACTTAGTCACCCCGCCCGGCCAAGGGAACGAGCCGGCCGCAGACAGCGACATTGACGAGTTCGGGCTGACAGGACTGGTGCGCCGGACACAAGCGGCGACCGCGTATTTGGGGGCCGGTTTCCAAGAAGCCCCGCTCACCGCCGGCGGGTGGGGAATGGGCGCGGGCGGCGCCGACACCGGCCGGGCGGTTGCAACGGACGCCGCCGGCAACGTGTACACGGTCGGCACGTTTACGGGGACGGTCGATTTCGACCCGCGGCCGGCGACGACATTCCTCACGAGCGTGGGCGCGGCCGACGGCTACGTGGCCAAGTACGACCCGGCCGGTAATTTGAAATGGGCCAAGCGGCTCGGCGGGTCCGCGGCGGACGAGGCCGTCGCCGTCACGACGAACGCGGCCGGCTACGTCTTCGTCGCCGGCACGTTCACGGGTAGCGCCGACTTCGGCCCGACGACTCTCGCCGGCCACGCGCCGGGCCGGGACGCCTTCGTTCTAAAAATGACCGTCGCCGGCGACTTCGTGTGGGCCAAACAACTCGGCGGCGTGAAGGACGAGACCGTCGCCGGGGTCGCCGCAGACGCGGCCGGGAACGTATTCACGACCGGCACGTTCGAGGGGACGGCCGACTTCGACCCCGACGCCAAAAAGGCCGCCAACTTAATCAGCACGCCGAAGACTTCGCCGGCCAATACCCCGTCCCGCGACCTATTCCTCAGCAAGTTGGCCGCAGACGGAAAATACCTGTGGGCGCGCAAGGCCGGCGACGCCACCGACGAGACGGCCGCCGGCGTCGGCGTCGATGCCCTCGGCCGGGCCTTCGTCAGCGGGAACCATGACTATTTCGAGCACGGCGGCTTCGTCACGCAGTTCGACGCCGCGGGCGCCGCGGGGTGGACCACCAGTCTCCTCGCCACCCGCCTCTCGGCCACCGTCGCGGCCGGCGACGGCGTCTACGCGGTCGGCACCCACTTTGTGAAGTTAAACGCCGACGCCGGGTACATCATCGCCTACCGGGAATTGACCCAGTATTACCGCGCCGTCACCGTGGACGCGGCCGGCAGCGTCTACGCGACAGGTTATTATGTCGACTGGCGCGACTTCGACCCCGGGCCGGGCGTGTTCCCGTTGACGCCCGCCGTCGGCGGCGTGTGGGGGGCGTTCGTCACCAAGTACGACGCGGCCGGCGATTTCGTCAACGCCGTCGCCGCCGGCGGGGCCGACCCAGCCGTCGGCAAAGGCGTCGCCGTGACCGCCGACGGCACGGTCTTCGTCACCGGGTCGTTCCAAGGCGCCGTCGATTTCGACGTCAGCCCCGCCTCCCACCCCGTGACGAGCGCGGGCGGGGACGACGCCTTCGTGTGGAAAATCCCCGCCGGCGGCGTCACCGGCCGCGTGTGGCACGATTCGGACGGCGACGGCCTGCGCGCCCCGACGGAACCCGTCGGGGCCGGGGCCGTGGTCACGCTTTACCATTCGACGAACGTGGTTATTGGCGATGGCGACGACGTTGTCGTCGGCGCTCAAGTCACCGCGGCGGACGGCTCCTACCGCTTCGCCGCGCCGCCGGCCGGGCCGGGTTATTATGTGCGGGTCCAACCGTCCGTCGCCCCGGGGTTGACCTTCACCGGGCGGAATCGCGGCGGCAACAGCGCTTTCGACAGCGACGTGGACGCGCAAGGTGCCTCCGCGCTGTTTGCCGCGGACGCGGCCGTCCCGACGGTCATCGATGCGGGGACGGCTGGGGTCTACCCGCTGTTCGGCTTCGCGTGGACGACGCGCGGGCCGGGGGAGAGCACTGTCCTCGCCAACACGGCGGACGCCGCCGGCAACGTCTACGTCACCGGCGAGTTCCAGGGGGCCGTGGACTTCGACGCCGGCGGCGGCACAGTCAACCTCACCAGCACGGGCGTCAGCAAAAACGCCTTCGTGGCGAAATACTCGCCGGCCGGCAACCTCCTCTGGGTCAAGCGATTCGGCGGGTCGGACGACATCGGCGGCCAAGGCGTCGCCGTGGACGCGGCCGGCAACGCGTACGTCACCGGCCGTTTCAAAGGCTCCGCGGACTTCGGCGTCGGCGTGCCCGCCTTGACCGCGGCCGGGTACGACGCCTTCGTCTGCCGGCTCGACGCCGCGGGGAATTCCGTCTGGGCCGTTCGGCTCGGCGGGGCTGGGGACGACTACGGCAACGGCGTCGCAGCCGGCGCCGGCCGCGTGGTCGTGACCGGCTCATTCAAGGGCACGGCCGACTTTGACCCTGGCGCCGCGAAGGCCGACCTCATCAGTTACGGGACGCAGGACGCCTTCGTGTGCGCCCTGACCGCCGACGGCGCCCGCGTGTGGGCGCGGCGCGTCGGCGGGGCGGCCGGAGACGACGTCGGCCGCGGCGTGGTGATCGATGCGGCGGGGGCGGTATCCGTCGCCGGGTCGTTCTCGGGGACGGCCGACTTCGACCCGGGGACGGTCGTCCTCGACCAGACCAGCGCCGGCCTGCGGGACGCCTTCGCGTGGAAACTGGACAAGGACGGGAACGTGGCGTGGGCCACCCGCGCCGGCGGCCCGGCCGACGACGACGCGGCCGCGCTGGCCGTCGATCCCGCCGGCCGGGTGGCCGTCGCGGGCACGTTCGCCGAGACGGCGGACTTCGACCCCGGCGCCGGCCTTCTGGAAGTCCAAAGTTATGGCGCGACCGACGCCTTCGCTTGGCAACTCTCCGCGGCCGGCCAGTCGGTGTGGGCGAAGGGGTTGGGCGGGGAAGCGATCGACGCCGGGACCGGCGTGGCCGCGGACGCGACCGGCGTGTACGTCGCCGGGTCGTTCCAGCAGGCGGCCGACTTCGACCCCGGCGCGGGCCAAATCCGCCTGGACAGCGCCGGCGGGACGGACGCTTTTGTCGCCAAGCTCGACCCGGCCGGCAACCGGCAGTGGGCGCACCGCTTGGGCGGCACTAGTGACGACACGGCGCGCGGGGCGGCGGTCGATTCGGCCGGCCGCGTCACCGTCGCCGGCGGCCTGTACGGCCCCGGCACGTTCGACGCCGGCGACGGCGACCAAGTCTTGCCGGGCGGCCCCGCGGGGAACTTTTTCGTCGGCCGCGTCGATCAGACGCCGGCCGGGGGGGCCTACCCGCTCGACGCCTTCGAGCCGAACAACGCCGCGGCGGCCGCGACCGACTTGGGCGTCGTCAACGTCCAACAGGTTGTGACCGGCCTCAGTGTCTCCTCCGCGCAAGACGCGGACTGGTTCCAATTGACCCTGCTCTCCGCGGGCCAGGCGGGCGACGGGGTTCGGATTGATGTCACCCCCGGCCACGGCGACATCACCTTGACCCTCTTCCGCGTCGGCCAAGGCATTCCCGTCGGCGCCGTGACGGTCGCGGACGGGTCGGCGACCTTCGCGGAGATCAGTCTCAACGGGATGCCGGCCGGCGCGTACCGCGTCCGCGTGACCGGCGCGGCCAACCCCGCGTACTCGCTGACGCTCGACACCCCGGCGGGCTTTTCGCCGGACGCCGCCGAGCCGAACGACGACGCCGGGGCGGCGACGCCGTTGGGGTTGCTGGCCGACCAGACGTCCGTCAGCCGGCTGTCAGTCAACGCCCCCGGCGACGCGGACTGGTTCTCCTTCGTCACGCTCGCCGACGGCACGCAGGCGTCCGAAGTGCGGATCGACTTCCGCACCGCCCAAGGCGACCTCGACTTGGACCTGTTCGACGGCGCCGGCAAATTGATCCGCAGTTCCGCCGGGGCGAGCGACGTCGAGGCCGTGAGTTTGGCGGGCCTGCCCGCCGGCCCGTACTTGGTCCGCGTGGCCGGCCACGGCTCCGCGATCAACCCGGCGTACACGCTCACCGTCCGGCCGCCGCGGCCGCTGACGGCCGACGCCAAGGAGCCGAACAACACGTCGGCCGCGGCCACGTTCTTGGGCGAACTGCGCGGCGACGCGGCGTGGGACGGCCTCTCCATCGACACCGCGGGCGACGCGGACTGGTTCAAGTTCGTCACCGTCGCCGCCGGCGAGGCCGGGCACGCGGTGGCCATCGACTTCACCCACGCCGAGGGGGATTTGGACCTCCGCCTGTTTAACGCCGCCGGCGTCGTCCAACTCGCCGCCTCGACGGGAAACGGCGATGCCGAGTCGGTCAGCCTGCAAGGCTTGCCGGCGGGGACGTATTACGCGAAAGTGTCCGGCTTCGCCGGGGCGACGCAGCCGGCGTACCGCCTGCGCGTCTCCGCGCCGGTCGGGGCCACGCCCGCCGACCGCTTGGAGGAGAACGGCGGCAACCAGACGCGCAAGACCGCGTCCGTCGTCCAGACGCCGGGCCAAAGCAAACTGGAAGGCGACCAATCGCTGGTGGATCTGACCCTGAACACGGCGGCGGGCCACGCGGACGAGGACTGGTTCAAGTTCACGACGACGGGCAAGGGGACGGCCCAGCACAGCGTGACCCTGATTTCGCCCGCCGCCAACGGCAAACTCGGCTTGGAACTTTACAACGCGGCCGGCAAGAAAATCGCCGCGGGCGTCGGGGGCAACGGCAGTCTGGTGGCATCGCTGAAAGGCCGGGCGGCCGGCACCTATTACGCGCGGGCGTTCCTCCCCAAGGGCGGGAGCGCCGGCAGTTCCTACGCCATCACGTTCGACACTCCGGCCGCGGCCGTCGCCCCGGACGACTGGACGGTGATGGTGTATATGACGGCGGACAGCTTGACGGAGCGGGCGTTTAACGACGTGAACGAGATGGAAACGGCCGTCGCCGGGCTGCCGGGGTCGGTGAACATCGCCGTGCAGTGGGACCAAAGTGCCAACCTGAAAACGTACCCGACCGGCAACGGGACGCAGAAAGCGTGGGGGACCGTCGGCCGCGCGCTCGTCGCCCCGGACACCAACCCGGCGGCAGTCGCCACCAAGTTCGAGATTCTGCCGGAGAAGGACACCGGGAACCCCGACACGCTGAAGGACTTCGTCGCGTGGGCGAAGAAGGCCGCCCCGGCCGCCCACTACGCCTTGGTGTTCTGGGACCACGGCGGCGGGCTGCGCGGCTTCAACTTCGACACGCAGGACGGCCAGCCGGCCGACCACCTGACGCCCGGTGAAGTCGTCACCGCCCTCGCGGGCCAACCCGCGCTCGACCTGATCGCGTTCGACGCCTGCTTCATGGGGGTCGCCGAGACCGCGTACACGCTGCGGGACACGGCGGCCGTCGTCGTCGGCTCGCAGGACGCCGTCCCCGGCGACGGGTTCGAGTACGACCAAGCGTTCTCCGCCTTGGCGACCAACCCGGCCGGCGTGACGGCCGAAGCGTTGGCGACGGGACTCGTGCAAGCCTTCGCCGCCCGGTACGGCACCACCGGCTACGCGGACACCCTCGCCGCCGTGAGCACGGCCAAACTCGGCGACTTGGCCGCCGCCCTTCAGGCCGTCGTCGCGGCCGTCGATAACGCCCCAATCGGCGACCCTGTCGCCGCCGAGGCGGCGGCCGAAGACCGCCGACGCGTGGTGGCGATCGCCGCCTCCACGCTTCTCCCGAACGCGGCCGCCCCGGAGCAGCGTGACCTCGGGGGCTTTCTCGCCGCCTTGGCCGCCGACGCGACCCTGGCCCCGGCGATTCACACCGCCGCCGGGTCGGCGCTCGCCGCGTTGGACGCGGCCGTCGTCAGCCGCACAGCCGACCTGCGCGGCCATTCCGGCCTGTCCGTTTACTTGCCGGTCAGTGACGTCACCCACTTGACCATCGACCCGGCGCTCTTCTCGGGCTACGGGACTGAGTATGCCGGGTTCGTGTCGGTGACGACATGGGCGGACATGCTCGCCGACCTCAAAATGGCGGCCGATGACGCCTTCGGCCGGCCGGACAATAAAGACAGTGATGAACTGCCGGCCAACAACAACGTCATGGGCGCCGCGACGGATTTGCGGCTCTTGGGGTCCGCCGGCATCGTCAAGTCCGGCTTGAGTTTGCACGACATCGACGACAAAGATTGGTACGCATTTCAAGTGAACGCCGACGCCGGCGCGTCACTGGCCGTCGACGTCCGGGGGCCGGCCGCCTTGATCGCCGAGTTGCGAAACGCCGCCAACCAGACACTGGCGACGGCCGCGAACGGCCGGCTGCAGTTGGCGAACCTGCCGGCCGGGGCGCAGACGTTTTACCTGTACTTCCATTCGGCCGCGGTGGTCAACAGTTACGGGTTCACGGTCAACCCGCCCGTGACGGCGGCCGATCTGTCGGGGGACAACGCGACCCCGGACAAGACGTACGCCCTGCCGCCGGACGCCGGCGGGTCATACGCCGGCTTCGCGGTGGCGGCCGACAGCCAAGACTGGCTGCGCTTCGACACGACGGCCCAAACGTCCGCCGACTTGCGGCGCGTCACCCTGACAGTGGCGGGCGGCAACCCCGTGGAAGCGCAACTCCGCAACGCGGCCGGGTTCGTCGTCAGTTCGGCCGCCGGGACCGGCGTGCTGGTCCTGCCGTTCACGCAGAGCGGCGGGGCCGAGTCGTACACGCTGGCGCTCGTCAACCGCAACACCGCCACGGTGTCTTACAGTCTCCGGTTGGAGACGGCGACGGCGGCCGATGGCGGCCACCCGCTCGACCGCTTTAATCTCGGCGACGGAACGTCGCTGGGGTCCGGGACTAACTGGGACGTGACCGGGACGATGACCATCAACGGCGGCGGCGTGGTCGTCGGGTCGGCGGCCGGCCAAGCCTTCTGGAAGAACTACACGGCCGCGGACGTGGGCGTGCAAACTAACTTCTTGTTGCCGGCAATTGGGAAGCCGACCGCGTCTGTCTTGGCGCGGGCCACGACGGTTGCGGGCAAGCTGACGGCCTACGAGGCCCGGTTGGAACTCTACAAGGGAACCCTGACCGCGAAGCTGTACCGCACGGTCAACGGCGTCGCCTCGCTGGTAAAGTTCGCGGCGGCGCCCAAGGTGTCCCAAGGCGTGCTGCGGTTCGAGGCCCAAGGGCAATACCTCCGAATCCTCGTGAACGGCAACCCGTGTCTGGAGTTCACGGACACGGTTGTCCTCGCCGCCGGCCGGACGGGATTCGCGGGGACCAAGGACGCGGTTCTCGACGACTTCCAAGCCAACGCCCTCGCCGCGCCGCTGCCGGTGAGTTTCGCGGCCGTCGCGGGCGGCTTGGGGCCGACGTGGCAGGCGCTGGCCGGCCAATTCACCGCCCAAGACGGCAAGTTCGTCTCCGGCCCTGTAGCCGCTGCCGCCGCGTATACGCCGGCGCGTCTCGCGGACGTGGCGGTGACGGCGGCCTACTCCGTGCAGGCGGCCGGCCAATACGTCGGCGTCTTCGCCCGCGACACGGGCGAGGCGAAGCGGAGTTACTACGAGGCCCAAGTGTCATTCACGGCGGGCGGGCCGGCCGTCAAATTGGTCCGGTACATTAAAGGCGCCGCGAAGGTTTTGACGCCGACGCCCATCACCGCCGGCGTCCCGGCGGCCGGTACACTGCGATTAGAAGTGTTGGGGAACGAACTCCGCTTGCTCGTCAAGCCCGTGACCGGCCCCTACGTGGTCCTCGCCACGGTCCGCGACGCGGGCGTGCCGCTCGCCGGCCGGGCCGGCCTCTCGACGGCCGCGGCGATGAGCGTCGGCGGCTTCGGTGTCACGCCACTCGCCCCGCGTTTCGCGGATAGCTTCAACCGGGCGGACAGTACGTTTTTGGGGAACGGGTGGGACGAGAAGGTTCTCGGCCTGAGCGTCTTCGGGAACCGCTTGACGGGCGACGGGGACGGCTTGGCCGTCGTCGGGCCAATGTTGGCAAACGTGTCCGTCTCGGCCCTCGTGGACTTGTCCGGCGGCGGGCAGCATACCGTGGGTTTGGTCGCCCGGTACGCGAACAACGCCTATTACGAGGGCCGGCTGACGGGCAACGGGGACGGCACCGTGACGGCCGTCATTTACAAGGTAATCGGCGCCGTGCAGACGGCTCTCAAGACGCTGAAGTTGAAATCGGCGGCCGGGACGCTGCGGTTCGACGTGGAGGGAACCTCGCTAAAACTCTCGCTGTTGAACGAAACGCTGTCGGTCACGGATTCGGCCGTGACCGCCGCCGGCCAAGCCGGCGCCCACCTCGGGGCGGGCGACACCATCGACGACTTTACCGTCCGCTAACCGCCGGCAGGCTTCCTCATGGGACACGACCGGCGAAAACGACGACCGCGCCCCGCGCTCGAACCGCTCGAACGGCGGGACGAGCCGGCCGCCGACTTGTCGGCGGTCGGCCGCGTGCCGGAGGCTGGCGCGCCCGTGTGGCACCCACTGCACGTGGACCAAGCCGGCGTCCTCTCGGCCGAAGTGACGCCCGGCGTCGGTTCCACTGACGGCCTCCGCTTGACGATCACCCGGGCGGACGACACCGTCCTGATGACGTCCGAAGGCGCCGGTGGAAATGTGCTCGGCGGGCGCCTCACACTTCATGTGGCCCCCGGCGACTACCGCCTCGGCGTGTCGGCCGGGCGGGCCGATTCTTCGTACCAACTTTCCGCGCACGTCACGGAGGCCGTCTCTCCGGCCGAGCCGTTGGACGCCCCCGGCAATCCCAAGGGCGTGGCCGCCGGCGACCTGAACAGCGACCAATTCCCGGACCTGGCCGTCAGCCGGACGGCGAACACGGTGGGCGTCTGGTTCGGCAACGGCGACGGGACGTTCCGGCCCCGCTATGATTACGCCCTCCGCGCCGACGACCGGCCGACGGCCGTGCTGATCACGGACGTGAACGCCGACGGGCGGCCTGACCTCGTCACCGCCAACGCGGGGACAACCAATTCGGCAAGCGTATTTCTCGCGACCGCCGAAGGCGGCCCTTTCCTCAACAGACAAGATTTTCCCCTCGGCGGCAGCCCGGTTGCGTTGGCGGCGGGTGACCTCGATGGCGACGGCCGTACCGACCTCGTCACCGCCACCGGGGAAGGCCAGACGCTTGACTACCTGCGCGGCGATGGAAACGGCGGATTCGCCGCCGCCGTGGCAATCCCGGAAGCGTTCGAGCCGTCGGCCGTCGCCATCGCCGACGTGACTGGCGACGGCCGGGCCGATCTGGTGTGGGCCGCGAAGCAGTCGGGCACCGTCAACGTGTTGCCCGGCGGCGAGACATTCGACCCGGCGCGGGCGCCGACCGTTTACACAGTCGGCTCCGGGCCGGCCGCCCTCACGGTGGCCGACGTGACCGGCGACGGCCGGCCGGACGTGGTCACGGCCAATCAGGCGGCGAATTCCTTCACGATGTTAAAAGGGTTGCCCGACGGCTCTCTCTCGAAATTGCCGGCCTTGGCCGGCGGCTTGGCCCCGGCAGGTGTCGTGGTCGCCGATGTCAACCGCGACGGCACGGCTGACGTGATTGGGGCGAACCGGAACGACACGCTCGACGTGTTCTTGGGGACGGGCGGCGGGGCGTTCGCCCCGCGCCGCGGGCTTGCCGCCCGCTCCGACCAAACGGCCGTGGCAACGGCCGACTTTAACCGGGACGGCGCACCCGACCTCGTCGTGGCCAACGGCGCGCCGGGCCAACTTCGCGTGCTGTCCGGGAACGGGGACGGCACTTTTTTGGCGGCCGGGGCGTTCCTCGTCGGGCCGGAGCCGGACGCCGTCGCCGTGGGCGACGTGGACGGCGACGGCTTCCCGGACGCCGTTACGGCGAACAACGCCGCGGGGACGATCGACGTGGCCTTGGGGAACGGGGACGGGACATTCCAACCCCGCCGGGCGTTCGCGGTCGATGGCGCCCCGGTGTCCGTTTCCTTGGCGGACTTGAATAACGACGGCCGACTGGATGCAGTGACCGCGGACCGCGCGGGCGACCGCGTCAGCGTCCTCCTCGGGAATGGCGACGGGACGTTCCGGGCGCTCGGAAGTTACGCGGTCGGCGCCGGGCCGCAGGCGGTCGTCGCCCAAGACGTTGATTTGGACGGCATTCCCGACATCGTGTCGGCCGACGAGCGTGACGGCACATTGAGTGTGTTATGGGGCATCGGGGACGGCACGTTCACGGAGCGGGTCGTCTTGACCGTCGGCGAAGAGCCGTTGGCCGTCGCGGTCGCGGACGTGACCGGCGACGGCCGGCCCGACCTGATCTCGGCCGACAAGAGGGCCGGCACGGTCAGCGTGATCGTGGCGGCCGGCGGCCGGGCATTCGCCCAGCGGGTCGCGTTGGCGGTCGGCGCGGACGCCCTGCCGGTCTCGGTGGCCGTGGCCGACGTCAACGGGGACGGTCTGGCCGACGTGGCGGCCGGCAACCTCGCCGGCACGACCGCGATTTTCTTGGGGACCGCGGACCACGCCTTCCGGCGGGCCGCCGACGTTATCACTGGGGACGGGCCGTACGGATTAATCGTCGCCGATTTCAACGGCGACGGCCGGCCAGACATGGCCACGACCGACGTGCAGGCGGGGACGGTCGGCGTCGCGCTCGGCCTCGGCGACGGCCGCTTTCAAAACTCGTTTTCGGTCCCGGTCGGCAAGGGGCCGATCTACTTGGCGACGGCCGACCTCAACGCGGACGGCCGTCGCGACCTCGTCTCGGCCAACTCCGACGACTCGACGCTAGGCGTGCTACTCGGGCCGTTCGCGAACGCCGAGTCCCCGACCGCCGCCTCGCCGCTGCGGGCAACTCCGCCCCGCCATTCCCCTGTTTTAATCGATCTGGACGGCGACGGGCTGACAGACAGCGTCATCCGCGACCGCTCGGGAACGATCTTGTTCCGCAAAGGGCAACCGGACGCGCTGCGCCCGTTCGCGGCCCCGCGGCCGTTGAACGACGCCGCCCACCCGGCCCGCGACTTCGCCGCGTTCAACACGGGCGACGGCCGGATGGCCGTGGCGGCAATCGACTTGGCGCCGGTCGCCGGGCTTTACCGCATCTCACAATACGCCGTCAATGCGGCGGGCGTGGTCAGTAACGGATTAGGGTTCAACACGCCGTTTCTGCCGACGGGCATCACGGCCGGCGACCTCGACACGGGTCCGGGCGGGATTCGCTCCTCGTGTCGCACGCGCTGGACGACCGCGTGAGCATCGCCCTGCCCGGCCGCTTCGACTCCCCGCTCGTTCGCCCGACCGGAGACAACCCGACGGCGGCGCTGTTGAGCGACGTGGACGGCGACGGCCGACTCGACGTGTTGGTGAACGCCTCGGTGAGCGGAGTCGTGACCGCTTTCCGAAATGACGCGGGCCACACCTTCGCGGACAGCGCCCGGTTTTCAGCGGGAATTGACGTGGCGGCCGTGGCCGCCGCCGGGGCCGTTTTTTCATTCCGCCACTCGGCGGGCATCGCGGCCGGCACGTTCTTCGTCGGCGGCGGGCCGGCTGACCTCGCGGTGTTGCTGGAAGGGTCGCATCAGTTGGCGGTTTTGAAGAATAGTGGCCGCGGCGGCTTTGAAAATCCGACGGCCGCACGGATGACGCCGACGACGCACAGCGGCGTCATCGGCGACACGCCCGGCCCGATGGTGAGCGGGTTATTCGACGGCGACGCCGTTTCCGATGTCGCCGCCGTGGACCGCACTTCCGGCGAGGTGTGGGTCTGGCGCGGGCGAGGGGACGGCACGTTTGACTTTTTAGAAGCGGTCCCGGCAGGCGATACGCCGGCGGGGCTGACGGCTCATCGCAGCGCCGGCACCGGCCGGATTGACCTCTATGTCGGCAACCCGGCCGGGGACGTGCTGCGGCTGGCCGGCAACCCGGACGGCACGTTCGACCCGCCGCTGCCGTTGACCGGGACGCAAACGTCCGTGTCCGCGACGGCGGACGGCCGCGTGCTGGTGGTGAACCAAAAGACCGGCGCGGCAAGCGTGCAAGAAGTGTCGGCCGCCGGAAGGACAAAGACCCTCACCACGATTGGTGAAAACCTCAAGGCGCCACGGGACGGCTTGTCGGCGGACTTGAATGGCGGCCCGTCCCCGGATTTGATCGTCGTCGAGACCGGCGGCAACGCCGTGGCCGTCTACCGCGCGCTCGGGCCGACTGCCGACGGCGTTCCCGCGTACGCCGCGCCGGTTCGGTACGCCGTGGGGACGAGCCCGGTGGCGGCCGTCGCGGGGGACGTGAACGGCGACGGCGTCCAAGACTTGCTGGTCACCAACCAAGGCTCTAACGACGTTTCCGTACTGTTCGGAAATCTCTCGGCCGGGCGTTGGACGGCGACCGCCGGCCCGCGCGTCCGCGCCGGCGGCCTGTCGCCCGTCGGGGCGACGCTCCGCGACATCGACGGCGACGGTCGGCCCGAACTCGTCGTGACAAATGGCCTCAGCGGGCCGGGGGCGGCGGGCGGCAGTTTGGTCGCGATGGCCGACCGCGGCTTCGGGTACTTCGACGACGCCCGCGCGCGAGTCACCCTGTTGCCCGGCCCGGCCGTGTCGCCGCCGGTGTTCACGCCGAATGGCGGCGTCATGGTCGTCGGCGGCAATCTGATCGGCCTCGACGGCGGCCTCTCGTCAATCGGCAACGTCTTCGGCGGCGGCAACATTCGGGCCTTGGACTCGCTCGCCGACGGCCGGTT
>JAYUGD010000848.1:0-10571 GCA_043767785.1 Zavarzinella sp.
GACGGCCGGGGGACGCGCTCCGCTGCGCAAAGCCTCCGCGTCGCGGCTAACAAGGCAGATCCGGACCGCCCTGCTTATGATGATCCTCACCACCTCCCCGCGGGGATTCGCCATGCGGCCGCGATTGGCTTTGCTCGTCGTCCTGCTCGCGGCCGTCGGCTTGGGTGCCGAGCCGCTCAAGCCCGCCCTACCCGAAGGGGCGGTCCTGCGGCTCGGGACGGACGCCTTCCGCGCGCCGGCTCCGATCGTCTCGTCCGCGTTCTCGCCCGACGGCAAACTCTTGGCCATCGGCACCCAAGGCCGTCTTGCACCGCCATTCGTAGTCGTCTTTGACGCGGCAACGGGCCGGCCCATGCACCGGTTCAAGGGGATCAGAGATTCGATCCGTGATCTGTCGTTCTCCCCGGACGGCCAATACTTGGCGACCGCCAACGCGGATAAGTCGCTGGCGCTTTATGACCTCGCCGCCGGCAAGTTGAAATGGCAACTGATGGACACGGCAACAGAGTGCGTGCAATTCTTACGGGACGGCAAGACCCTCGCCGCCGGCCAAGGGGCGACGGTCATCCTGGCGGACATCGCCGACGGTAAAATTCTCCGCAAGTTCACGGGGCCGACCAAGACCGTTCAAATTCTGCGGGCGTCAGACAACGGGGATCTTTTGGCCGGGGCGTCAGAAGGCAAGCACGTGACCGTGTGGGACGTGAAGTCGGGCGACGTGAAGCACACCTTTGCGATGCCGGAATACTCCGCCGTCGGGCTGGCCTACTCGCCGGACGGCGCGCTGCTCGCGGCCGCCGGGGACAACGGCGATTACATGGTGTGGGATTTGAAGGACGGGAAGCAACTCTGGCACGCGCCGCCCAATCGCGACAAGGGCGGCCCGCCCTCGACCGCCGCAGGCGGGCCGCTGACATTTTCTCCGGACGGCAAAAAGCTCATCGGGCTGTGCTACAGCGGCCGCGTCTTTGACGCGGCGACGGGAAAGGTACTTTCGACGCCCCGGACACTGGCCGGGAGTCAGCCCGGGGGAATCTCGGCCGACCGCAAGCGATTCGCCCCCGTCTTTTCGGACCACATCGCCCGCGTCGTGGATCTGGCCGCGGACGAATTCATTCACCCCGCCGAGGGCCACAGGGAGCCGCCGTCGGCCGTCGTCTTCGCGGAAGGGGGCAAGGCCGTTTACACCGGCACTTGGGATGACATGTGCCGGTGGGACGCCGCCACCGGCAAACTGACGGCCCAGGTCAATGCGGGCGCCCCAATGATGGTCGCCTCGCCGGACGGCACCCGAGTCGTCGGCGTGCGCGCGACCGGCGAGACGGTCGTGTGGAAAGTGCCGGCGCTTGAACGGGCGGACCTGCAAAGGCACCCTCATTTCGGCACCAACAGCATCGCCCCCCTCCTGCAAGCCACCGTGAGCGGCTTTTTCGTGGCCAAAAACGGGCGCGTCGAGGCGTATGGATGGGACAAGGTCGTCAGCGCCTTGAAACCGTACGGGACGGACGCGGATACGCCCTCACGGGACCTGCGTACGTGGCAAAATTTCGCCGTGGCCCCGGACGGCCGCTCGGCCGTGATCGCGGAGGGCGGGAAAGACGGGCCGCGTTTCGTCTGGTGGGACTTTGTCGCGGGAAAGGTCACGCGCTCGGAGCCGAACGGCCGCATGGCAACGCCCGCCGCCGGCGGCCGGGGCCGGGACGCCGCCAACACGCCGGCGGCCCCGCGGGCGTTCCTGCCCGACGGCCGGCGCTTCGTCGCCGAGTCCGAGGAGGGCTTCTTGTTGATGCGCGGAGACACCGGGGAGCGCGTCCGACTCCTGTGCGCCCGGGGTGACTTGGCCGTGGAACTCCGGATAAACCGTGACGGGTATCCGGAGCAGAGCCTCCCGTTCGCCATCTCGCCGGACGGCCGCCTGTTGGCCGTCGGGCAAGACAAGGGGATTCATCTGGTGGAAACGGCCACCGGGGAGATTCGGCGGACGTTCCGACCCGGCGAAATCATTCGGGCCTTGGCGTTCGCCCCGGACGGCTTGCGGATTGCTTCTACGGGCGAAAATTGCTCGGCATTGGTGTGGGACGCATACGCCCCGGCGACGCCCGGCGACGCCAGCCGCTCCTTGACGGGGACGGCCGCCGAGGCCCACTCGGTCATGTGTGCCATGCGGCAACATCCCGCGGAGTTGATCGCCCTCGCCAACACACTCTCACCCGCCAAGAAGGCGGACGCCGCCCGCGTGGCCGAGTGGCTCAAAGACTTGGACGCCCCGAGGTTCGCCGTCCGCGAGGCGGCCCAAGTGGCGTTGGCCAAGCTGGACGCCGATTCGCTGTCGCTCATCGACGCTCACTTGAAGACCCCCGGCCTCTCCCCGGAAGCCCGGACGCGGGCCGAAAGAATCAGCGCCGCCCTACGGGCCGCTCCGCTGACGCCGGATCGATGCCGGCAATTGCGGATTCTGGAACTCCTCGAACTTCTCAACACCCCGGACGCCCGCCGTGAGATGGCCCGGCTCGCCGCCGGCGAACCGGGCTACGCCCTCACCGTCGAAGCGACCGAGAGTTTGGCGCGCATGGCGAAGCGGGCGGGGAAATGACTCCTGCCGACCCGCGATTTTTGGAGGGGGTCCGCCTCTTCAACGCCCGTGAGTTCTTTGAGGCGCATGAGGTCTGGGAAGACCTGTGGCACGAGATGGCCGGGGCGGACCGGCGGTTCGTGCAGGGATTGATCCAGGCGGCCGTGTGCGTCTATCATGCCGGTAACGGGAACGCCCGCGGGGCCGGTCGGCTGTTTGAATCAGCCCGGTGCTACATGACGGCTTACGGCCCGGCCCACTGGGGCGTGGACGTGGCCGGGTTTTGGGCCGCGATGGCCGCGGCGCTGGGCGAGTTCGTCGGCGAGCCGGCCGCGGGCGCCCCGCGACTGTTGCCCGAGTTGTTGCCGACGATCACGCTCCGCCCAGTAGACTAACGCCCCGGCCCCTCTCCCCTTGTGACACCGCTGGGCACGATGAACGAAGACCTGCCGGACCCGGACGACTTTGACGGCGTGGTGCGGCTGTTCCCGCTCCCCGGCCTCGTCTTCTTCCCGCACACCGTCCAAGCCCTGCACATCTTCGAGCCGCGCTACCGCCAGATGACGGCCGACGCCCTCGCCGGGGACAAGATGATTGCCCTCGTCCTGCTCGGCGACGACTGGGAGGAAGACTACGACCACCGCCCCGGCATCGCCCGCGTCGCGTGCCTCGGGAAAGTCGTCGCCGAACACCTGCTGCCGGACGGCCGCTACAACTTGCTTCTGCGCGGCGTGGCCCGCGTGCGCGTCGTCGAGGAACTGACGACGGACCGGCTGTACCGCCAAGCCCGCGTGGAGATCATCCCCGACGAGGTGCCGGACGACGTGGCCGAACTGATGCGCCTGCGGGCGCTGCTGTCCGAAAAGATGTCCCCCCGGTTCAAGGACGAGACGGTGCGGGCCAAGGTGGCCGACCTGTTCAAGGGCGAGTTGCCGCTCGGCAACATCTGCGACATGCTGGCCTTCGCCCTGCCGTTGACGCCGCGCCGCAAACAAGAGCTTCTAGAGACGGCCTGCGTCCCGACGCGGGCGCGCAAACTCCTCGCCGCGTTCCTGGAAATGATCGCCGCGAAGCCGGTTGACGCGGAGATCGACGGCGAGGCGGAAGCCAAGATCGCCAAGGTCTTCCCGCCGGAGTTCAGCGCGAATTAGGTTTTCAGCTCCAACGGAGCGTCCGCGTGTAGCCAGGCCCGGGAGGGCCTGGACCTTGGCCGTGAATGTTTTCAAGCCCTGAAGGGGCGGCCGGAACTGCGTCCCAGTTTCGGCCGCCCCTTCAGGGCTTGGTCGTTGGTGAGTTCATCTCCCAGGCCCTTCCGGGCCTGGCTACAGGCGAACGCTCCGTTGGAGCTGAAAACCAAAACCGCACACGCTCACTCTCCCAGCCCCTGCGTCTTGAGCGACTCGGCCAAGTCGTCGCGGATGCGGCTTCGCACGGCCACTTCGTCGGCGTCCAACCACGCCCGCACGCCGGCGCCGCCGGCCAAGTCGTCGGCGACGACGGCCCGGACGCTGGCTTCCACCAACTGAATCACCGGCAGCCAGAAGAAGCGGTTAGACGTCCCGCAGATCCACAGTCCGGCGAGGCGTTGGAACAACTCGTCCAGCCGGCCGAGGGCAACGCGGAAGGGCGCTTGCCCGAGCGTCTGCACGTAGACCATCGCGAGTCTGGTGCGGTCCTCCAAGGATGTCGTCGGGTCGAACAGGTCAACCTTCGCTTCCTCCAGCACGGCGAAGGCCTGCTCGTCCCGCCCGGAGTAGTACCAGCCGCCCGCGACGTGCAGCATGGTCCGCAGCAGCGTGGGCCATTCGGCCGGGCGGGACTTGCGGAGCTTCGCGTAGCTCAGCCCCTGCGTGGCGGTCGCGGCCAAATGGTGGAGCACGTGGTCGGCCTCGGCCTTCAGCCCCATTCGGCGCAGGCTGCGGAACGCCTGTTCGGCCAACGCTTCCGGCAAGCCCGGGCCGGCGTTGGCCGGGGACAGTATCTCTTGCGCGAACAGCCGGGCAAGGTCCGGCCGGTCCGCGTAAGAGGCGGCGGCCAGGCCGTGTTCCACGAGGGCGGCCCACTGGGCCGGGGCCGCGCGCGTGCCATCGAGGGCCGTGGGGATCAACCCCAAAACTTCGTCGACGACCGACGGCCGGAGTTCCGTCACGCGTTGCAGGGCGTAGGCGGTCAGGCGGGCGAGGTCCGGCCCGGTCCCCTTCCGGGCCATTTCCGCCCGCAACAGGCCGGGCAGTTGCTCGTTGAGGACTTCCGCCGACAAGTGGTTGATGACGAATGCCGTCGTCGCCGTCTTGTGGGCTTTTTTGAACGTGGATTGAATATACACGGACGGCGGCGGCGTCGGCTGCAAGACGCGGGAGTGTTCGCAGAATTTTTCCACGCAATACTGGTCCAGGCCCGCGAGTTGGCTGCGCCGGGCGTGCCACTCCGGCGGCAGTTGGGTGCGGGCGAGCCGTCCGTCTCGCAGGTTTTGCAGCCGGAATTCGAACGCGGCGCGCAGCAGGCCGTGAATCGGACTCGCCGCGGGGAAGCCCTCGTCGGCCAGTCGAACGACCGTTTCCCCCCGCAGTGACTCCGAGAGGCGCGTCAGCCCCCAGCCGATCAGCAAGTCAATGTATTTGAGCGTGTTCGTCCGTTCGGCCGCCAACCCATTCTCAAAGTAGGCGGTATCAGTTTGGCCGGCGGGGGAACCGGGGACGGCGTTGTTCGGCAATCGGACCACCCACGCATGGATCGCCCGGCGCCGGTCCTCCAGCCACTTGCTCGCCTCCTGGTGGCGGGTGCGGCTCTCGTCGTCCCCGAATCGTAGGAACGGCGGCGTGTCCAGTTCGAGCGAGAGGCCGGCCCCCATGAGCCGCTCGCCCAGCCGGTCGCGCGTGCGGGCGAGGGCCAGCACGTCCCCGCGGTGGAACTTCGCCAGCGCCGCCTGCGCCAGCCACGCGGCCCGCACCGGCAGCCAGTGCTCGTGGGCGCGCAAGTAGTTTTGCACCTCGGCCGCCCGGCCCGTCAATCCCTCGGGCGGCGGCGATTGTCGCGCCGCCCACGCGGCCCACGCCGCCACCGCCCGCGCCCGGTTGGCCGTTGGCGGCCCCGTCAGCCACTCGGCCGGGTCGGTGATGTGCGTCACGCGCTGGGCCTCTTTCGCGGCGGCGCGCAGCCATCCGGCCGCCCATTCGGCCGGGGCGGCCCGCTCGCCCCACAAGGCGTTGAGCCAGCACAGGGCCGCGTCCGCCGGCTTCTCGGCGGCGTCGTAGGCGGCGGCCAACTCGGCCCACGCAGCGGTGAGGTCGCCGGCGGATGTCGCCATGCTCCCCAAGAACGCGGCCTCCAATTGCTGGCACCGTTCGGCCGCGCTGCTCGCCGCCTCGGGCCGGGCGTGGTGCAGGCGGTCCACTTGCCGCAACGGGGCGGGGCCGACTTCGGCCGCCGGGAGTTCCGGTTCCTTCGCCTCGCGCTTGCCGGGGGTCTTCAGCCAACTCATGGCCCGCGACAACAGCCCCTTGCGCTTCTCTTCCTTCGCTTTTCGCACGGCGCCCGTGTCCGCGTCCGGCCGCGGGCGCGGGCGGTCCGGCTCGGCCCGCTCGCGGAACGCTTCCGGCCCCCAAGCGGCGGGCTGTTCCCATGACCCGTGCGTCACGGCGGCCGGCGCCCGGTATTCCACCCACTCGGGCAGCGGCCGGAACGCCGCCGCGGGGACGGACTCCAACCGCCACCCCCCCTCGCGCTCCGCGGCCCAATACAGCCGGTCCGGCCGCAGGGCCAACGCATTCAGGAGAATGTCCCGCCGCACCGGCGGGTGGAACCGCCGCCCGAGCGGGACGAACAAGTTCGACCGCCGCTGCCAGGGGACGTAGGCCGTCGCCTCCGCGACGAACACCGGCAATTCTTCGGCAGCCGCCGTGCCGCGGACCAGCACGGCCGGCGCCCCGGCCATCGCGGTGACGGCGACCTCGAACGCGGCCAGCGTCTGCTCCCCGGCCGTCCGGCAGTGCTGCGACAATTGGGCGAGCGCGTCCCGCGTGATGACCCACAGGGCCGGCTCCTCGGCGGCGGGCCGGTCCCCCAGCCGCGGCGTCAGGCGGAACTTGGGCGGGGAGGGGGCCGAGCCGCGGGCGTCGGAAAGCCCCAGCGCGAGTGGCGCCGGCACGGCGGGCAGGGCGCCGAATTCGACCATCTCGCCGGGGGAACGGATCAACATTTGTTGATGCGCCGGCCGCGTAAGAAACGACGCCGGCAACGGCGTCGCCGGGACGACGCCGACTGCCACCCACACGCCCGCCGCCCACTCGCGGAAGACGCGCACGCGGGAATCGCGGGCCACGTCGTCGGCCAACCGGCCCCGCCACACGCCCGGCGCACTCGTCCCCGCGAACACGGCCAGATCGTCGGCGTCCAGCCACCGGAACGGCAAGTCCGCCCCGGTCAACGCCCGGTACTCGCCGAGGAGGCGGGGCAGTTCCGACGCCGGCGCCTGCACCAGCCACTTCGCCGGCCACCCCGCGCCCGCCCCGTCCGGCGCCAACGGCACGGCGGGCAAGAGTTCGGCCGGGGGGAGGGACATCAGGGGTACTCAAAGGACTCGGCCGCCACGTCTCTCCGATTTTAGCCGGTCCCGGCAAGAAATGGACCCCGAAGCGGCCGCGCGCCGGGCCATTGTCCGGGCGTAGCCCCGCCAAGTCGCCTCATTCCCTTCCGCCGGGCGGTCCGGTCCGTACAACGGATGCCAACCCACTTCCCCAACGAGATACCCCGTGAAACCGTCGCGGCGTCAGTTGTTCGCGGTCATGGCCTCGTGCGGCGTCTCGTCGGCCGTGTTCCAGCGGGCCGTCGTGGCCCAGGCCAAGGACGAGCCGATCACCGAAGAGATGGTGAAGCAGGCCGAGTGGGTGAGCGGGCTGAAGCTCAAGGACGCCGACCGCAAGCGACTCGTCTCCACGTTGCGCGGGTTACAGGGAGGCTACGAGACGTTGCGCAAGACGCCGTTGCCCAACAGCGTTCCCCCGGCGTTCACGTTCACGCCGGCCGGCCAGGCGCCGTTCGGCATGCACCCGCGCGGCACGGTGACGGCCCCGGCCGGCGACGTGAAGAAGCCGACTAACGACGAAGACCTCGCCTTCCTGCCGGTGACGGCCCTCGGCCGGTTGCTGCGCACGAAGCGGATCACGTCCGCGGAATTGACGAAGCTCTACCTCGCCCGCTTGAAGAAGTACGATCCCGCGCTGAAATGCGTCGTCACGCTCACGGAAGACTTGGCGCTGAAGCAGGCGGCCGCCGCGGACAAGGAACTCGCGGCCGGGAAGGCCCGCGGCCCGCTGCACGGTATCCCGTGGGGGGCGAAAGACCTCATCGCCTACCCCGGCTACAAGACGACGTGGGGGGCGAAGCCGTTCCAAGACCAACAGTTTGATACGACGGCGGCGGTCGCCAAGAAACTCGATGAGGCCGGGGCCGTGCTGGTCGCCAAGTTGTCGCTCGGCGCGCTGGCGATGAACGACGTGTGGTTCGGCGGCATGACGCGCAACCCGTGGGATGTGAAGCAAGGCTCCAGCGGGTCATCGGCCGGGTCGGCGTCGGCCGTCGCCGCCGGGCTGGTCGGGTTCGCCATCGGCAGCGAAACGCTGGGCAGCATCGTTTCGCCGTGTACGAGATGCGGGGCCACGGGATTGCGGCCCACGTTCGGCCGCGTCAGCCGGGCCGGGTGCATGACGCTGTGCTGGACGATGGACAAGCTCGGCCCGATCACGCGAAGTATCGAAGACGCCGCCCTCGTCTTCGGCGCCATCCATGGCGCCGACCCGGCTGATGCCGCCAGCGTGGAGATGCCGTTCGACTGGCCGGCGAAGCGCGACTTGAAATCGTTGAAAGTCGGCTACGTCGCCAAGGGCAAGGACCGCCCGGATCTGGCCGTGCTGAAGACACTCGGCGTCGAGTTGGTGGAAATCGAACTGCCGACCGACGCCCGCAGTTTTTCGCTGATGAGCATTCTCGACGTGGAGTGTGCCGCCGCGTTCGACGAGATCACCCGGCAGGGGATTACCGAGGGGCTGAACAGTTGGCCGAACACGTTCCGGGCCGGGCAGTTCGTCCCGGCCGTCGAGTACGTGCGGGCCAACCGCGTCCGCACGCAGTTGATTCAGGAGATGGCCAAGGTCTTCGAGAAGGTCGATCTCTACGTCGCCGGCGACGACCTGGTGTTGACCAACTACACCGGCCACCCGACGGTCGTGCTGCCGTACAGCGCCAAGAAACTCCCCGACGGCGCCGCCCCGCCCGCCATCACGTTCACCGGCCGCCTGTACGGCGAGTCCGAGTTAATGGCCGTCGCCCACGCCTTCCAAACGGCGACGGGGACGCACCTGCGCCGGCCGAACATGGCGAAAGTAATTGAAGACGGGAAGAAAGAGTAGCAGATACTCAATAAACCGCCGTGAGGCGGTCGTGTTGGAGTCCCGTTTTTAAGCGGTCTTGGAACTTCCCGAGAAAAGGCCCGAGAGGAGCGAGTCTTCGAGGGTCCGACCTCACGGGTGATGACTTTCGCCCAAGGGGTCGGACCGTCGAAGACTCGGTCCTCTTGGGCCTAGTGGGGTGTCGTTCCAAGACCGCTTAAAAGCGGGACTCCAACACGACCGCCTCGCGGCGGTTTTTCATCAGCATCGCCTTTTAGGATCATCCCATGTCCAACGAAGCTCGCCCCGTCTCACGACCCCGGCGGTTCGGGTGTCTGGTCACGCTGTTCCTACTCGGCTCCGTCGCCCTCAACGTCGCGCTCGTCGCGTGGTTGGCGTGGCCGGCGTCCGAAGAAGGCACGGCCCCGCCGGAGCGGCACCTGTACGGCAAGAAGCGGGAGAAGAACAAGATTGCCGTCATCCGGGCCGAGGGGCCGCTGGTCGAGGGGTTGGACGGCTTCATCCTCCGGCAGATCGAGGCGGCGGGGAAGGACGACGACGTGAAGGCCGTCGTGCTGAAGATCGACAGCCCCGGCGGGACCATCGGGGCCAGCGAGGACATCCACCGTGAATTGACGCGACTCGTGGCCGGCGTCCACCCACGGCACCCGGAATACAAGCCGAAGAAGCTGATGGCCGCGATGGGCGCCATCGCCGCGTCGGGCGGGTATTACATCGCCATGCCGGCCGAGAAGGTGTTCGTGGAGAAGGGGACGATCACCGGGTCCATCGGCGTGTACGCCTCGTTCCCGAACGTCGCCGAGTTCGGGGACAAGTACGGCCTCAAGATGGAACTCATCAAGGCCGGCGGCATCAAGGGGAGCGGGTCGCCGTTCCACGAGATGACCCCGGCCGAGCGCCAGCCGTGGCAGGACATGGTGGACCAGGCCTACACGCAATTCCTGGACGTGGTATCGAAGGGCCGTCCCGGCCTCACGCCCGACATGCTGCGGAACGAAGTGGTGAGCCGCAAGACCGTGCCCAAGCGCGACCACAAGGGCAACCCCATCGACGGCCCGCCCGTGGAAGTGACCCGCGTCCGCGCCGACGGCGGCACCTACACCGCCGCCGAGGCGCTGCGGCTCAAGTTGGTCGACGCCGAGGGCCAACTGGAAGACGCCGTCACCGCCGCCGCCGCGTCGGCCGGCGTGACCGAATACAAAGTCGTCACCTACGACCGCCCGCCGAGTCTGCTGAAAGAGTTGTTGGGCATTCGAGCCGCGAACCCGGGCTTCGACGCCAAGAGTCTGGGCGAAGGTTTGTCCCCGCGATTGTGGTACATGGCCCCCGGCGGCGAACTGGGCGGCCTGATCGCGGCCAGTGGCAAGTGACAAGACGTATTCGCGGAGAATGCGACGGTTGGCGGCGGAAATGCCAAGCAATTGTGAAGGTCTGCCAGCCAGTCTGCCATTGCGCGCGACCGATTTGGCGAAATCATGGCAATCCGAGTGACTTGGGCTAGAGCATTTTCAGTTTCCGTCTTGCGCTCCCTCGGGCGGCGGCGTATCATCGAGCGATCCCCGTTGGAGTGCTCGCCGATGCAGGCTTATCCC
>JAYUGD010000849.1:0-3854 GCA_043767785.1 Zavarzinella sp.
TCCCGGCCCTGTTCCGGCTCGACGCCGTCGGGCAGTTGCCGGAAGACACCGAGGTCGTCGGCGTGTCGCGGACGGCGTTCACGTCCGAGGCGTTCCGCCAGCAAATTGAGTCGAAGGTGAAGGAAGCCGTCGTCTCGATGGGGGAGAGCTGGTACGCCGGGTCGTGGAACCGCTTCGCCCGCCGGTTGCACTACGTCCCCGGCGACGCGGCCCAGCCCGGCGGGATGCAGGCGTTGAAAGAGTGGTTCGACAAGCGCGAAAGCGCCAACGGCGGCAACCGCCTTTATTACTTGTCCGTGGCCCCGGAACTGTACAGCCCGATCGCCCAGCAACTCGGCGACGCCGGCATGACCAAGGAAGACGGCGGCTTCCGCCGACTGGTCGTCGAGAAGCCATTCGGCCACGACTTGGCCTCGGCCCGCGAGGTGAACAACACCCTGCTGCCGTACTTCAACGAGAGCCAAATCTACCGCATCGACCACTATTTGGGCAAGGACACGGTGCAGAACATTCTGGTGTTCCGCCTCGCCAACACGATGTTCGAGCCGCTGTGGAACCGCCGGTACATCGACCACGTCCAGATCACCGTGGCCGAGAAGGTGCCCGTTGGCAAGCGCGGCGGGTACTACGACACGAGCGGCGTCCTGCGAGACATGTTCCAAAGCCACTTGCTGCAAGTGATGACGCTCGTGGCGATGGAGCCGCCGTCGAAGATCACGGCCGACCGCCTGCGGAACGAGAAGGTCAAGGTGCTGGACTCCATCCACATCCCGACGCCGGAAGAAGCCAAGGCCGCGGTCGCCGCCGGGCAGTACCAAGGCTACCTTGACGAGCCGGGCGTGCCGAAGACTTCGCGCACGCCGACATACGCGGCCCTGAAGCTGCAAGTGGAGAACTGGCGCTGGAAGGGCGTGCCGTTCTACCTGCGCTCCGGGAAGGCCCTGCGGAATCGGTACAGCGAAGTCGTCATCCAGTTCCGCGACCCGCCGTTCGAGGTCTTCGCCCAGCCGGGCAAGCAGCCGCCGCAGGCCAACCGCGTGACGATGGTCCTCCAGCCGAATGAGGGGATCAAACTGAGCTTCCAGACCAAGGTGCCGGAAGTGGACGGCAACACGTTGCAGTCCCGCGACCTGTCCTTCGATTACAAGAACGCCTTCGGCGCCATCCCGGAAGCCTACGAGCGGCTGCTCCTCGACGCTTTGCAAGGGGACGCCTCACTGTTCATGCGCGGGGACGAAATCGAGCGGTCGTGGGAGATCATGGACCCGTTCATCGCGGCCACGGAAGCCGCCGACGGCCCGCCGCTCGACTCCTACGCCGTCGGCGGCGACGGCCCCGCCAGCGGGGACGAGTTGCTGGCCCGCGAAGGCCGGAAGTGGCAGAAGATCGGGGCGTGAGGCATCCCGATTGATGTGTGAATTCGTCGGCACCCGGGCACAGGGTTTTGATCCCGGAGGGATCACAGCGATTAGCCCCGGGGCGCCGCTTCGGCGCACCCGGGGATGCCGAGACAGGAAAAGGACTGACCCCGGAGGGGTCGCAGAAACCGCTTCCGACCGCGGGATGCCGCCGTACTGCGACCCCTCCGGGGTCGAAAACCGTGGGGATGGCTCGTTGTCCCCGGGTGCGCCGAAACGGCGACCCGGGGCTAATGGCTGCAATCCCTCCGGGATCAAAACCGAGTCCAACGGCTTCGGCACGAGCGGATAGAAAACAGCGCCCTTGGGTGTCGCCGTCAGAGGAGCGCAACAATGAGATACGCCCTTCTTTGTTTTTTCTGTTTCGCCGCCGCCCTCTCGGCCCAAGACTCGGTCTTGCACCAGTGGGAATTCACCGCGGCCAACGTCAAAGACAAATCCTTTCAGCCAAAAATGGGACCGCTTCCCGCGAACCTTACCGGCCCCGTCGCGTTCGCCAAGGAAGCGCCGCACGCCTTGATCCTGCCGGGACTTTCCAAGGACCGGCACCAACTGGAAATCTCGGACGCCGTCGCCAAGGTGAATTTGCCCACCAAGGCGATCACGGCTGAGGCGTGGGTGCGGGTGGACCGGCTGCAGCAATGGGGGGCGTTCATCGGGGCATTTCAGGACAACGGCCCATACGAGAAAGGCTGGGTGTTGGGGTTCGAGAACAATCAGTTCTTCTTCGCCGTTTCTTCCAAGACCAAGAACAGACTCACGTACCTCAAGGCGAAAGACCAATTCCAACTCGGGACGTGGTACCACGTCGTCGGCACCTACGACGGCAAGACGCTGTGCGTATACGTGGACGGCATGCTGCAAGCCAAATCAACCGAACAATCGGGGGACATCGCGTACCCGCCCAAGGGGTGGTACACGATGATGGCCTACCACGATGACGACGAGTTCTACGCCGTCGCTGGGCAACTGGAATCGGTGACGGTCCACTCGCAGGCGCTGCCGGCGGCAACCGTCGCCAAGTCATTCGCGGCCCGGAAGGCCGGTTTTCCCGGCATTGAGGGAACGCGCCCGCAGGTCACGGATTGGCCGACCGCGTACCGGGACAACAAGCGGACCGGGCAGAGCGAAGAAACGGTCACGTTCCCGCTGAAACAGGCGTGGAAGGCGACCTACGCCGAGCCGCAGCCCGCGTGGCCCGAGGAGGCGAAGGCCGACTATTACCACGACAAGTTCGACCTGACGGAGCGCATCACCTTCGACCGTGCGTACCACGTCACCGGCGTCGGGGACCAGATTTACTTCGGCTCGTCGGCTGAGAACGCGGCCATCTGTCTCGACGCGAAGACGGGGGACGAGAAGTGGGTGTTCCACACCGAAGGCCCGGTGCGCTTGGCCCCGACCGTGGCTGGCGACCGCGTGCTGTTCGGGTGCGACGACGGATTTGTGTACTGCGTGCGCGCTAAAGACGGGTCGTTGATCTGGAAGAAGGCGCTGGCCCCGAGCAACCGCCGCATTCCAGGAAACTCACGCATGATTAGCGCGTGGCCGGTCCGCACGGACGTGTTCGTGGAAGACAATAAAGCCTACGTCTGCGGCGGCGTCTTCCCGAGTTGGGGCGTGTACCAGTTGGCCCTGAACGTCGCGGACGGCACGGAGATCAGCCGGCAAACGCTCAAGATCACCGCCCAAGGATACCTCGAACGCATGTTCGGCAAGCTCATGGTGCAGGCCGGCCGCAACCCGGCCGGGGCGTTCGTCGCGGACCTCAAGGCCAGCGGCAAGGAAATCGGCAAGCACCTCAACGACTTGCCGAAGGATTATCCCGACGCCTTCATCGGCTGCGCCAACGCCAAGATCGGCGGCGGCGACGGCAAGGTGGCCGCGTTCGACCGGAAGACCGGCAAGGAAATCTGGACTGCCCCCGTGGACGGCCGCGTTTACTCCCTCGCCCTCGTCCGCGGCCAACTGTTCGCCAGCACGGACAAGGGGCACATCTACTGTTTCACGGACGTGGCTCCGGAAGGGCTTGCTGAGCCGAGGAAAATGAAATTACCGGGGCGAATGTTGGAAGTATCCGGTATTTTTCGCGCGGCCAAAGATTTGCCCAGAGGTTACACATTGGTCGTCGGCTGCGGGACGGGTGAAGTGGCCAGGGAACTGGCGATGGTGACAGGCCAAGTCGTGGGCATCGAATCGGACCCCGTCAAAGCCGAAGAAGCGCGCCGATACATGTTCGCACTCGGCCTAGCTGATCGGACGACGATCATCACCGCCCCGCTCGACAAGTTGCCGTTCTCCGATTACACGTTCAACCTCGTGATCGCTGATGCCCCGTGCCCACGGGAGGAAGTCCTCCGCGTCACGCGACCGCACGGCGGCTTGGCCGTCTTCGACCGCAAGCTGACGGACACTGTCCGACGGCCGAAACTCGAC
>JAYUGD010000850.1:0-1248 GCA_043767785.1 Zavarzinella sp.
GGTTCAAATTCTTCTCTTCCTCTTCGATCTCACTTCTTCTTCGGCGCCGCCGCTTCCGCCTTCATCGCCTTTTCGATGTCGCTGCCGTGGACGAGGCCGGTGACGACGACCGTCTTGTCCTTCGGATTCACGCGGGTCGTGCGCAGCAGGTCCACCAGGAACTTGAGTTCCGGCTGGTCCTCGGCGGCGGCGGCGGCTTGCAGTTTCAGCAGCAGCACCACGCCGCCCAGCAGGTCGCTGAGTTGCTTGGCGGCGGCGGCGTCCGGCGTGTTGATGACGGCGTTGATGGCCATGTCCTTGGTGACGGTCACGGAGGCCGTCGCCCAGTCCACGCCTTGCAGGCGTTGCTTCAATTGTTCGTTGGGGACGTTGAGACTGGCGAACTTCCCCTTCACCCACGCCTGCACGAAGATCGGGGCCGTGGACTTGGTGCCGGCGATCACCCCGGCCAGTTCCTTCGAGATGACGGCCTTGCGCGAACCCGCCGCCGCCTCAAAAGCCCCGGCCAGCGCGTATTCCGACGGGGCGACCACCAGCAGCGTGTCGCTGATGACGGCCGAGTACATCGTCTCGGCGTCGTTCTTCCCCGTGATCTTGTACGCCGGCTTGTCCAGCACCTTAATGGCCGACACCTTCGTCGGGTTCTTGGCCATGTAGTCGTCCACGGCGGCGGTCACTTTCTTGATGTCGAACTTGCCTTCCAAGAGGGCGAAGGGCTTGGGCGGGTCGGTCTTGTCCGCGTCCACGCCGACGACGATGCGGTCGAAGTCTTTCATCGGGTCGAGGCCGGTCGCCTCCAAGGCTTCGGCCGCCTGCTTGCTGGACTTCAGCAGCGTCTTCAGCAAGTCGGCGCCGACCTTCTGCATCAACTCACTCTCGGCCAGTTGCTTGGCCTGAATCGTGATGACGGCGTCCGTCTCAGCCGGCAGGAACGGGATGGGGTCAAGCGCCCGCCCGGCGGCGGCGGCCGCGACGAGGGCAAGGACGGAAAGGCAACGGTGGAACATGGTCGTGGTCTCGGGATCAGGGGAATGACGAACCGGGCGGCCTTGCGGGGTTGCGCGACGCTAACCGATGATATACCCGGGGAACAACTCGAAGCGAACGGCGTGCCGGATTTCGGGGGACAAAGACAACCTCACCCCCCGCCCCCCTCTCCGCGGCGGAGAGGGGGAGACGGTTTGGGCCCCCTCTCCGCCGCGGAGAGGGGGCCGGGGTGGGGTGATCGGAAGTTGGGATTGACACGGG
>JAYUGD010000851.1:0-1247 GCA_043767785.1 Zavarzinella sp.
TGGGCCGCCCGCGCGGCCGCCGCCCGCCGCCGCCGGAGCGGCTCGTCTTCCATGAGGCGGCGCACCTCGGCCGGCCATTCGTCGCCGGTCAATTGCGGCCACGTCGGGTCCCCGGGCGGCAGGCCGGCCCACGCCAGCGGCAACGCCCCGGACGCCGCCAACCGCGAGCGTTGCGCGGCCGTGACCCGCGTCAGAGGAAGCACGAGGCGCGCGGCATTCAACAGGTCGGGCCGCCGGTCAACCTCCGCCCAGTCGGCGACCCGAACGGCGGCGTCGGGGGCCGGCCCGGCGGACAAAAAGGCGGCGCGGTCCAAGCCAACGACTTCCGTGCGCGTCACTCGGCGGAGACGGCCGACCGCCGCGGGGTCGGCCGCCACGAGGTCGCAGGCGTCGAGGTGGCCGGCCAGCCGCGGCCGGTGCTCCCACCGGTCGGTGACCACGGCGATCCGCGGGACCGCGGCTTCCCAACAGCCAACCGGGATGACGCCGGCCCCGACGAAAAGGATGAGGGCGCTGACGGGCTCGCCGCCGCCGACGGCCGCCCAGTCCGCCGACGGCCGGAGGCCCGGCGCCGGCCCGACGCGGAACGGCCGGACGCCCGGCGGCGCGGCCGTGAACGCGCCGGCGGGGGGCCACGGCCCCGCCAAAATTACGGGCGTTTGGGGGTTGGGCGGCGGGGTCGAAGGCGACATGGCGACTACCGGCGGGAAGAGGGTCGGATAAAATTTTTGAGAGAAAACGGTTGACTGTTGCGGTTTCCAGATTACTGTAATGATCGCGACATGGATTTCATGTCCATTCGGATGCCTTGCCGATTGGATTTACACCCTGCTTCACCCAATCTCACCGGGCGCAACCGGCGAGACTTGGTGGAAAATTCGGTTTCCGACGTCACGACATCCAAAGGACTGGTCGCGGCCCGCGCCCGGATTACTCGCATTTGACCGGTGATTCGTCGCCACGTCATACCGACTTGTCCCCGTACGGTCTCACGGTTAGCGTCGTTGCGACGCCGCCGCCAACAATCCAATATTTTTTCGACTCCGTCCGACAACGGATCTTACACCGTCCCCCACCCGGCGGACGTCACCGGCCGCCCCGTACAGGACTCTCCCATGTCCCTGTGGAATCGCCTCGCCCCTCGCCCTCAGCCCCCCGCCCGCCCGCGGCTTCGTCTGCGACTGGACAACTTGGAGGACCGCCGGCCCCCGGGGAGCCTCCTGAACAACGCCGGGGCCGACTACCTC
>JAYUGD010000852.1:0-1242 GCA_043767785.1 Zavarzinella sp.
CGCGCCGACGATTCTCGCCATGCGGTTGGCGTGTCCGAACACCGATGATGTGCGCCCACTTGCTCCCCCTCTCCGCTTCGGAGAGGGGGCCGGGGGGTGAGGTTGCCTTTGCGGCGAGCGCATTCTGGGTAGCAGGTCGCGCTCCGCTCCGAAGACTCCGCGTCGCGGCTAAACGGGATGCAGCCTGAACTTGACCAATCCCCCGCGACCGGGTATCGCCGGGGGAGACGTTGGGTGAAATCTGCCCGTTTCGCGGGAAGGACTCCGCCATGCCGGTTAACCGCCGTGTCCGCACGAATTGGCTCGCCGCCGGGGCCGGCATTGTCGCCGGGTTGGCCGCGGGCGTCACGCTGAGCGGGTGCGGGAGCAAGCCCGCGGAGCCGACGGCCATTAGCAAGCCGGCCGAAGACGGGCCGGCCCAAGGGTCGCCCGCCGAGACTGTTTCCAATTTGATGACGCCGTTTGTTCAAGCGGTCATCGAAGACTTGGGCGAAGAGCAAGTGTTGCCGCCGGACCGCACGGTCGCCGGCAAGGCGACGGCCCCACTGCGGGAGGCCGTCGAAAAACTCTGGCCGACCATCGCGCTCACGGACGGGTCCGGGCGGGTGCTTCCTTACGTCGTCACGCTGGAGACGGACGAGGGGCCGGTCGAAATCACGCTGCACCCCGAGTGGGCGCCCAATCACGTCCGCAACTTCCTGACGCTGGTGAAGGTCGGCTACTACGACGGGCTGAAATTCGACCGCGTCATTCACCAGGAAGCGCAACAGCCGGACGGCAAGAAGTTCAAGATCGACATGCTCAAAGCCGGCTGCCCGGCCGGCACCGGCGACCCCGGCATCGGCCACATCGGCTACCACTTGAAGCCCGAGTTCAGCGACACGCTCAAGCACGAGGAAGGCACCGTCGGCATGAGCCGAGATGTGGACCCGTCCACCGCCGGCGTGCGCTTCTACATCACCCTCGGCCCGGCCCCGGCCCTCGACGGCAATTTCAGCCTGATCGGCAAAGTCACTAAGGGGCTGGACGTGGTCAAGCGTATTTCCGAGGGGAAGCTCCTCTCGCCCGAAATCGACCCGGCCCGCGAGTTCCCGGAAAAGCCGGTCACGCTGAAGAAAGCGACGGCCCAGCCGGACCCGGTGGGCAACGGAGGTGGTGTGGCGCGGGCGGGTCGGTAAGATTACTTCATGGGGGGCGGTCGTTTACCTCACCCCCTAACCCCCTCTCCGAAACGGAGAGGGG
>JAYUGD010000853.1:0-3837 GCA_043767785.1 Zavarzinella sp.
GCCGCCGGGTGAAGTTCGAGCGCACCACCCGGCGGCTTACGCCGCTCGGCTCACTAAAATTGCCGCCCCTACTTCCCCGTCTGCCCGTCGCCCGTCGCCCCGCTGATGCTCGCGCGCATCGCGGTGTCGGCTTGGAGGTTCTTCATGCTGTAATACTCCATCACACCGAGCCGGCCGTCGCGGAAGGCGGCGGCGATGGCCTGCGGCACCTCGGCCTCGGCCAGCACCACCTTGGCCCGGTTTTCCTGCACCAAGGCGGTCATTTCCTGTTCCTTGGCCACGGCGGCGGCCCGGCGCTTCTCGGCCTCGGCCTGGGCCACCCGCAAGTCGGCGGCGGCCTGGTCGGCTTGCAGTTTCGCCCCGATGTTCTCGCCGACTTCGATGTCGGCCACGTCGATGGAGACGATCTCGAACGCCGTCTGGGCGTCGAGCGACTTCATTAGCACCGTGCGGGAAATCAAGTTCGGGTTCTTCAACACTTCGCGGTGGTCGATGGCCGAGCCGATGGCCTCGACGATGCCTTCGCCGACGCGGGCGATGATCGTCTCTTCCGTCGCCCCGCCGACGAGGCGTTCCAACTTGGTCCGCACGGTCACGCGGGCGCGGCAGCGGAGTTGAATCCCGTTCTGGCACACGGCGTCGAGGAACTGCCGGCCCTTGCCGGCGTCCGGGCAGTCGATGACCTTCGGGTTCACGCTCGTGCGCACGGCGTCGAGGATGTCGCGGCCGGCGAGGTCAATCGCGGCGGCGGTCTTCCACGGCATGTCGATGCCGGCCTTGTGGGCGGCGATCACGGCCGTCGAGGTCTTCGGGACGTTGCCGCGCGAGAGGTAGTGCGATTCGAGGTCTTCCGTCGTCACCTTCACCCCGGACTGGATGAGGGCGATCTTCTGGCGGACGACCATCTGGTAATCGACGTTCCGCAACTTCATGCCGATCAGGTCGAAGATGCCGATCTTCGCCCCGGTCAGCAGGCTTTGGATGTACAGGCGCAAGAAGCTGAAGAACAGGATAAGCATGAACAGGAAGACGAGCAGCGCGATCCCGGCGACGACCAGAATCCAGATCTTGCCGCCTTCCAGGTCGCCGCTCTTGTTTCCTTGGGCGAACAGGGGAGCCCACATGTCGGGGTGTCCTTTCGAGGGTGTTGTCTGGGCGACGGGGAAAAGGCACTCACCACACAGGCACGAAGGTCACACAAAGATTCACAAAGAAAGCGAAAGAGCAAAATCGATCCGAGAAAGGCTTCATCAACACTTTCTCTGCGGTCTTCTCTGTGGAACTTTGTGTGACCTTCGTGCCTGTGTGGTGAGTGTCTTTCCTCGGCACCGTGTACTCTAATTGTTATTCGTTACTGGTTTATGAAAATTCGGCCGCATCCAACCCGTGCGCGAGGGGTTTTTCCTCCGCCCGCACGACCACGCGGCTTCCCCGC
Organism: Zavarzinella sp.; assembly: GCA_043767785.1. GTDB lineage: Bacteria > Planctomycetota > Planctomycetia > Gemmatales > Gemmataceae > Zavarzinella. Next base: position 1,436 of record JAYUGD010000853.1, read on the forward strand.
ACCTCAACGCACCGGATAAACGCCCCGGCGTCCACCATCATTCCTTGGGTAATCACGTCCACGCGCCGGCCGTCGAAGTCGGCGATCCCGGAGGGCCGCAGGCTCGACACCGCCCGGCCCGTCTTGCCCCGCAAGTCCTCCAGTTCGGCGTTCCCGGCCATGTCGGCCACGGTGACGTGGTCCTCGGCCGCGCGCCGCAGTTTCCGACTCATGGGCGAGTACGGCCACAGGTAAAAGAACACCGCCGCGAGAATTGGCCCGCCAATACAGACGCCGAACAGGGCCGTCAGCCCCGAGTCCGCGGACCCGAACGCGAACACGCACGCCACGCCGACGAGGAGGCACACCCCCAAGCCGGCCAGAATGCCGCCGGTGAACAGGACCAATTCCGCGAGCAACAGGACGACGCCGAGCGTGATGAGCAGGTAGCCAGCGGCCGGGTCCATCAGATCGCCTCAATTCGTCACCGGGGATCCAGAGAAGATTAACCACAAAGGCACGAAGGTCACACAAAGGCGCACAGAGAAGTCAGAGAAAAATCATGATTGGTCTTCTTTGTGCGTCTTCGATTTCCTTGGTGTCTTTGTGGTTGATCTTGTATTTCGGTCTCACATCCTTCAAACGCGCTTGACCACCACCCGCGAGCCTTCCACCTCGACCACTTGGATCGGGGTGCCGGGGTCGATGAAGTCCCCCTCGGTGACGACGTCCACGTAACGGTCGCCGAACTTGGCCAGGCCGGCGGGCCGCAGCATGGAAGACGCCGTGCCGACTTGGCCGAGCAGGGCGACGGCCGAGTCCACGCCCGGCAGCGGGGAGCCGTCGTCGTCCGCGTGCAGGCGGTCCTCCGGCGGCACCAGCATCAGCCGGTTGGCGTAGGGGATCTTCGGCAGAAACTTGGACACGAAGAAGGCCAACAGAACACTGCCGGCCGTCATCAGGCCGTACCGCAGCATGCGGCTGACGATGTCGATCCAATCGGAGGTACTTTCGGGGGCCTTGTCCAGCCCGGCCAGCACGAGGCCGCTCAGGATCAGCAGGATGCCGCTGACCCCGGTGACGCCGAAGCCGGGGATTAGGAAGATCTCGACGGCCAGCAGGCCCAGCCCCAGCAGGAAGAGCATGATCGCCAAGTAGATGAGCTGCCCGCCGAGTTGCGTCTGCGCCCAGAAGAACAGGATGAAGCAGACGGCGGCGACCACGCCCGGCACGACCAAGCCGGGGGCCTTGAGTTCCAGCACCAGCCCGGCGATGCCGATGATGATGAGGAAAATGGACACGGCCGGCGACCGCAGGAAGGCCGCGAAGTTGTCGAGCCACGACGGCTCCGAGTCGCGGACCTGTTTCGGGTCCACGCCGTACTTGGCGTACACCTCGGTCACGTCCTTGTTGTCCACCGTGGCGGCGATCCGCAGGTTCTTGGCCGTCGTCGCCGTCAGGATCAGCAGCGAGTTCTTGGCCTTGATGACCGCCCCCTGCTTTTCCCACCCGTCGGCGGCCATCCGCTTCAGGTCGGCGTCGGACATCAGCTTCGTCTCGCCCGTCTTGGCGTTGCGGGCTTGGACGATTTCCATTTCCCGGTCGAACATCCCTTCCACCAACAGGCCGGGGATGCCGCGCTGCTCGGAGACGGCCAGCAGGTTTTCCTTGACAAACTGGGCGTTGACGTTCTTCTTGGCGAGGAGCGACGAGAAGTCGCCGATGGTGGCCTCGGCCTCCGGGCGCGGCCCCTTGTACATCACCCGCTCTTGGCAGGCGAACGCCAAGAAGACCGCGAGGTCTTTCGGCTGTCCGGGGATGAAGGCCACGGTGCGGCTCTTGTAGGTCGTGTCCTTGGACAGGCCGACGATGTCGTTCGCGATTTCGCGGGCGACGCCGAAGTCTCCCCCCTCGCACTCGATCACGAAGAAGAAGTAGTTTTCGTGCTTGGCCTTCGCGGACTCGATCTGCCGGCGCAGTTTCTCGCGCATGGCCACGTCCACGAGGCCCTCCACCATGATCTTGCACGCCCGCACGCCGTCCGGGCCGATGGGGTCTTCTTCCAGTGCGGTCGTCGGCAACTGGAACCAAGTGGCGATCTCACCCCGAGTCTCCAGTTGAATTTTGAACAGTTCAAACCGGCGGGCCTGCTCCGTGTTGTACAGGGCGGCGCCGGGCGGCAGGCTAATCGGCTGCGGGTTGGTGACGCGGACATCGTCGTACGCCGGGTCTTTGCCCGGCCCCGCCGTCTTGCGGAGATCCACGTAAATCGTCCCCCCCTTGTAGAGGGCTTGGACGAGGACCACGTCCTTGTCGATCATGCGGGCGACGGCCCCGGCGTAGTTGAGGCCGGCGAGTTGCAGGTAGTAGTCCTGCTCGCTCTTGTTGACCGGCCGCTCCTTGGACGGCACCTCCCCGATGGT
>JAYUGD010000854.1:0-3836 GCA_043767785.1 Zavarzinella sp.
GCCTTCGGCGAGTCCCTCGACTGGATCACACGAACCGACGCCGTCAACTATTTCCGCCACGCCGGGTACCCGCTAGACGGAAGCTGAAAATGCTCTAGGGAAGGGGGTTAGGGGGTTAGGTTGCCTTTGCGGCGAGCGCGATTTGGGTCTCGGCCTCAGTCGTCCGACGGGGCTTTTTCGAACTTCAACTGCGTGCCGTTCGGGTCGGTCATCGTCAGGAGTTTGCCGTCCTTGTCGATGACGACCTTTTCGAAGTTCTCCTTGGTGCCGCCGAGGTCTTGGTCGGAGAGCAGCTTGAGGCCGTCGCCGTCCAACAGGAGGTACTTGCCGGTCCACTTCATCGGGCCGGCAATGTAGACGAAGTCCATGTTCTTCTTGAACTCAATGGTGATGACCCCGGCCGGGATGTCGTTCCCGTTCACGGTGGCCTTCAGGCTCTTCCAGTTGGTCCCCTCGATGCGGCCCTTGAGGTTGGAGACGCCCTTCCCCTTCGGGTCGGCCTTCGGGGCGACTTTGGCGGACGTGAGGTCAAACTTGAGTTGCGTGCCGTCCGAGTCGGTCATCGTCAGGACTTTGCCGTCGATGGCGATCTTCTCGATGTTGTCCTTGCGGCCGCCGAGGTCTTGCTCGGTGAGGAATTTCACCTCGTCGCCGGCCATCAGCTCGTACTTGCCGGTCCAGGTGACGGCCCCGGCCTTGTAGACGAGGCTCATGTCCGCGCCGAACTTCAGGGTGATCAGGCCGGCGGGAATTTCGGTCTCCTTCACGGTGGTCTTCTGGTTGACCCACTCCGTCCCCTCGACCTTGCCCTTGTTGTTGGAGGCGTTTTTGTCCTTCGCGGCCGGCTTGTCGGCCGCGGCGTCGAAGACCACTTTCGTGCCGTCGGCGTCCACCATCGTCAGGGTCTTGTCCTTGAGGATCATGGTCTCGACGTTTTCCTTCCGCCCGCCGATCTCTTGGTCGGACAGGAGCTTCAACTTCTCCCCGCCCATCAACTCATACTTGCCGGTCCACGTCGTCGCGCCGGCCTTGTAAGAGAAGGTCATGTCCTTGTTCAGGTCGAGTGAGATGATGCCGGCCGGGAGTTTCGTGCCGTCGGCCGTCTCCGTGGCTTGCGACGTCCACTTGGTCCCCTCGATCTTCCCCTTGAGGGCGGAGTCGGCCGGCTCGGTCTTGAGCGCCCCGAGGATGCCGCCGGCCCCCTTCTTGGCGGCCGGCACGCGGTCGAATTTCAGCGTGGTGCCGTCCGTGTCCACGAGCGTGAGCAAGTCCTTCTCGATGGTGAGTTGTTCCTCGTGGTCCTTGCGGCCGTTGAACACCTCGTCGAAGTGCAGCGTCACCGCGTCGTCGGCCTTCAACTCGACCTTGCCCTTGCCGGAGCTGGCGCCGGTGATGTCGAAGGTGAAGGAGTAGTCCTTCTTGAAGGTGAGCTTGATGACCCCCTTGGGGATCGGGTTGCCATCCTTGGTCTTCATTTCTTGGTTGGCCCACGCGGTGTCCTCGATCTTCCCGCGAAGATTGGACTTGGGGGCGACCTCGTCGGCGACGCCGGCCGAGGCGCACAGGCCGGCGACCGCCACCACGGCCGCGAACAGGCGGGACGGACGGTAAAGAGCGTTCATGTAGGGACTCCGGAAAGGGGCAGGAAAGTGCGGCGGCCGCGACTGCGGAGTATTGTGGCCCGGCCGGCGGCCGGAAGCAAGGGCGGAAAGCCCACGGACGGCCGTCCGTGGGCTTTCCTGGTTGTCACTCCACCCGGAACAGTCGGTAATTGTCGTCCGCGTACACTTCCCGCAAGTGACGCGATGACACCTTGCCCCCAGCCGGGACGGCGACGTGCGTGATGCCGGCGGCTTGTACTTCGTCCATGAGGCCCGCCGTGTCCCAGTCCGGGGCGCCGTACCAGCGCACGCAATTCTTCACCCGGATGTGCCACTCGATCACATCCGTGTCCGCGTAGGGGATGGACTTGAAATCGACGTAGGCGGCGGCCCCGCTTTCGAGACGGAAGCGTTGCAATTCAAAGATGACCGGCCCGGTCGTGGGGACCGGCACGAACGACGATGACCCGGACCCGGGCTTCGACGGCGGCTTCGGGAACGTGGCCGGCAGCAGGTAAATCTCCCCCGGCCTGCGGTTGGCGGCGACGTCGCGTTGCAGGCCGTCCTCCGTCGTGCCGACTTGGTACGCGCGGCCTTCGGCCATGACCCACTTCGTCCGGCGACGGCGGCGATCAGCAGCACGCCCGCGCCGACCAGAAGGGCCGTCGCGGGTATTCGCCGTTCCAACGGGGACACCACCCGGGCGAAGAGGACGGCCGTCGCCAGGGGGACTAGCACGGCCGACAGGCGCCACGGGAACAGCAGGGCCAACGTGGCGCTGTGCGTCACGCTTTGAAGCACACTCAGGAGAATGGCGAGCAACGCCGCGACGGCGAGCGGGGCGAACAGGTTCGTTCGCCGCAAGGCAATGATGCCCAACCCGGCCCACGCGATTTGCAGCCACGCGACGAGGTCGAGCCAACGGTTCACGTCGCAGTGGTGCGGAATGCGGACCCACGCGATGACGCGCTGCGCTTCGGCGAACGTCTCGGAATCCGTCGGCCGGAACACGACGGCCGCCGCGACCGTCACCGGCAGGACGCCGACCAGCGCGACGGCTCCGACGCGGGCGGCCGTCCCCAGCGAGTGCGTGAACGTCAGCCGGGCCATCATGCCGACGACGAGCAACGCGCCGGGGAGCAAGTACGTGGAGTGCAACGTGCAAGCGACCGCGATGGCGACGGCCGCGAGGTAATGCCGGCCGTGGGCGAACAGGGCAATGGCCGTCAGCAGGAACACGCCGAACACGGACGGCTGCAACCCGGCGCCGAGGACATACTGGTTCGCCACGCCCGCCTGGAAGTACCACGGGTAATCGACGCCGAACGCGCTCACAGACGCGGCGCGGGCGGCGCCCGAGTGGACGGCGATCAGCGCCGCCGCGAAGGCCCAACGGCCCGCGGCCCGCGCCGGCTTCCACGGCGTCGCCGCGACGACGGCCCACAGGCTGAGGAAGTAGGCCGCCGCCAGGCCGAAGAAGACGGCGTACACGCCCCGCTCGCCGGTCAGCAAGTACAAGACGGCGACGGCCTTGGAGAAGACGGGCGTCGGGTCTTTGGTGGTCGCCAGCCAGTCCGCGGCGAGGTCGCCGCGCCCGGCGGCGGCGAGGCCGTGCAGGAAGTATTGGTTCTGGTTCGAGTAGAAGACGGCCGGCTGCGTGAGCGCGGCCGCGAACAGGGCCGCGGCCGCGGCGGGGAACCAGACGTGAATTCGGCGGTCCGTTCGGGTGGTCATCCCCGCCTATTGCATGAACCCGGCGCGGCCGCGGACAGGGTCAAGGGCGACTTGGAAGATTCTGGAAGAATTGGTGTGGGTTATTTCCAAACCTTCGGGTATGATGTGCGGAATGGCGGTCTTTTGCCCGCCTCGAAGATGGCCACAATTCCGTGCCGCTTCACATGTCTGTTTTGTAGAGATCCACGATGGCGAAGAATTTGTATGTCGGGAACATGTCGTTCTCGACGACCGAAGACTCACTGCGAGAGACATTCTCCCAGTACGGCACGGTGACGAAAGTCCAAGTGATTATGGACCGGGAAACGGGCCGCCCGCGCGGGTTCGCGTTCGTCGAAATGAGCGACGGTGGCGACCAAGCCATTGCCGCGCTCAACGGCGCGCAACTTGACGGCCGGGCCCTCACCGTCAACGAAGCCAAGCCCCGCGAAGGCGGCGGCGGCGGCGGCGGTCGCTCCGGCGGCGGCGGCTACGGCGGCGGCGGCGGCGGTCGCTCCGGCG
>JAYUGD010000855.1:0-3833 GCA_043767785.1 Zavarzinella sp.
ATTGGAAGATGCGGCCGCCGGACTGGAACTTGGGCGGCCCCGGCGGCAGCATGTCCCCGCCGAAGATCGGCGGCGGGGGATGGAACATCGGCGGCGGCCCGACGATCAGTAACCCCGGCGTCGGCGGGGCCGAGGCGGCCGGCGGCGGCCTGTCCGTGATCGCCGTTGTCATCGGGGCCGTCGGCGCGCTGGTGTTGGGGTACATCCTCTTCACCAAGTGGAAGCGGGACCAAGAGGAAAAGCTGGCGCTGATGGCCGCCGCGGCCCGACAGGGCTTGGACCTGTCCCACATCCGCACCCGGCAGGAACTGGTCGAGGCGTTCGACGCCCTCACCGTGGAAAAGTGCGGGGACGAGTCCAAGAACTGGAACCACCGCGTCGTGACGGAGACGCTGATCGAAGACCGGCCCGCCGTCGCCGGCCCGGCCCAGGAACTCGGGGATCTGTACCAAAAGGCCCGCTACGCCCCGCCCCAAGACGACATGACCGGCGGCGAATTCACCGCCGCCGAGCGCGACCTCCGGGCCGTCGCGGGGGGGAACCCGTGACGCGATGCACGCTGGCCATTCTCGCGACGCTCGTCGCCCACGCCGGGGCGGCGTCGGCCCAAGGCAAGTTGGAATACCAAGGGACGGAGTTCTTCCGCTTCTTTCTGTACAAGAACAACCTTGAGCCGCGGGAATCGATTCAGGAAGCCCTGCTTAGTCCGAAAGACACGGTCATCGTGTGTGTCGGCAAAGTTGAGTGGATTAACCGCGACGTCTGGGGTTTTTCATTACTGGACTTCGTGCGGAAGGGCGGGTCCGTGCTGATCGCCACGGACACCCAGTGCGCAAGCAAACGGGACAACTCGTGGGAACGCCAGTTCGGCATCGAGATCACCGGCCGCCTGCTGACGGCGGACGAAAACGCCCTCGCCGACGGCGTGGCCGGCCGCCCACTGGTACTACCGCGCCTCGGCCTTGACGACCGCGGCCCCGACTCGCCGTTCGCCATGTTCGCGGGCATCGCCAGCGACCTTCCCAACGCCGTTTCGACCGACCACCCGAGCGAGATGACCCTCCTGAAAGACGTCAGGCGGCCCGGCATGACGGTGAACCGACTCGCCCGCTACCCGTCGAGCGCCAAGCAGATTGTCACCGGGCGGCGGGCGGACGAGGATTTCGACAACTTCGCCGTCGCCATGCGGGTCGATGGCGGCGGCCGCTTTCTCGCGGTGGCGGACCACAGCGTCTTCGTCAACGGCCAGATGAAGTTCACTGTCAAAGACGGGGACGAGGGGGCCGACATTAAGGAGCGCCTCTCTTTCCCGACCGCCAACATCCGCTTCACGAATCAGATGATCGAGTGGCTCAAAGGGCCGGCCAAATCGCGGACGCGGTGCCTGTTCATGCAGGACGGCGTCCCGATGACTGAGTTCGCCCGCAAGGGGGAAGCGGTGCCCAACGTGATGCCGCCGATCCCCCCCATCGCGCCGGACCGGCTGGCCAACATGCTCCTGAGCCAAGCCGACCCGATGATCGCCCACCTCCAGAACCAGGCCCGGCCGAACGACGTGCTGGACCGCTGGCTGGGGCCGACCATCATCCGCCGTTGCTTCCTGATTCTTCTTTCCGTGGTCCTTTTGTGGATGATCTGGAACCGCGTCAGCGGGGCGACCCGAACGGAAGACCGCAGCCGGTGGGCATCACTGGCCACGCTCGGCGGGCTGCTGCCCAAGGGGAGTACGAACAAGCGCAAGCGCGCCGACCTGATCGACACGGGAAACGTTTACGAGGCCGCCCGCTGGCGCGTCCGCGACCGCTTCGACCGACTGGGCGGCCAGCCCACGGAGGCCGGGCACATGCCGCCGTTCCTGATGGCCGACCAGTCCCGGCAGTCGGTCGGCTTGGAGCAACAGGTGCGCCGCCTGTGGAATATCGGCTACGGCCCCCGCCCCGTCCCGGTCCCGATCCACCTGTGGGACGAACTCAATTTGGACTTGGAGCGGGCCATCCGCCTCGCCCGCAAAGGCGTGTGGTGCTTCGCGGCCAGCGCCGAAGTGGGCCGGAAGTCCTGACAGGCGGGCTGACGGCATCGAAGTGAAGACGGTCACGATGGCGATGTGAGTGTCTTGTCACCGAGCGAAGCGAGGGAGGCGAGCCGGGAGCGTTAGCGACCGGAGGGCGGAGCGACGAGTCTTCGAGTCGCGGTCCCCAAGGGAGACGCCATTCGTGGGCGGCGGCCGCGTTTGGCCGCCGCGCGTGTCACACCGCTTGCCGTGGGTGCCGGGACGTCGAAGACTCCGTCCCTCCGCCCTCCGGACGCTAACGCTCCCGGCTCGCCTTCCTCGCTGCGCTCGGTTTTTGTCACCTTGTCACCTTGTCACCTTGTCACCCTGTCGTCTTTAATGACGTGATGCACCCCATCCAAAACACCCGCCGCCACTTCTTCCGCGACTGCGGCCTCGGCCTGGGGTCGATGGCCCTCGGCTCCCTGTTGGCCAAGGACGGCTTGGCCGCCCCGAAGAAGCCGCACTTCGAGCCGAAGGCCAAGGCCGTCATCTTCCTGTTCATGGCGGGCGGGCCGAGCCAGTTTGAACTGTTCGAGCCGAAGCCGGAGTTGCAGAAGCTGCACGGCCAGCCGATCCCCGACTCGTTCGTGAAGGGGAAGCGGTTCGCCTTCATGGACACCTTCAGCAAGGAGAAGCCGAAGCTCCTCGGCACCAAGCGGAAGTTCGCCCAGCACGGCAAGAGCGGGACGTGGGTGTCGGAGTGCCTGCCGCACTTCACGAAGATCGTGGACGACGTGACGGTGGTGAAGACCGTCGCAACCAACGTCTTCAACCACGGGCCGGCGAAAGTCTTCTTCAACACCGGCTCCCCGCAGTTCGGCCGGCCGAGCATCGGGTCGTGGGTCACCTACGGCATCGGCTCCGCGGCCGCGGACTTGCCGGGCTTCGTCGTGTTGCAGTCCGGCCCGCGCGGCCCGCGCGGCGGCGTGCTGAACTGGGCCAGCGGCTTCCTGCCCACGACATTCCAGGGCGTGCCGTTCCGCTCCGGCGGCGACCCGATCATCAACCTGTCCTCACCCGCGGGCGTGACGGCCAACCGGCAGAAAGACGTGATCGACGCCGTCAAGGACTTGAACGCCGACCGGCTCGACGCGACCGGCGACCCGGAGATCGCCACGCGCATCGCCTCCTACGAGATGGCCTACCGGATGCAGACGAGCGCCCCGGAATTGATCGACCTGAGCAAGGAAGACGCCAAGACGCTCGACGCCTACGGGGCCAAGGCCGGGGCCGCGTCGTTCGCCAACAACTGCCTGCTCGCCCGCCGGCTGGTGGAACGCGGCGTCCGCTTCGTACAGCTCTACCACACCGACTGGGACCACCACGGCGACTCGGTGAACAACCTCGACAAGGGCTTGGACAAGGTATGCAAGGAAGTCGATCAGCCGATGACCGCCCTCGTCCAAGACCTGAAGCGCCGGGGCTTGCTCGACAGCACGCTGGTGATCTGGGGCGGTGAATTTGGCCGCACGCCGATGGGCGAGGCCCGCGACACGGTCGGCCGCAACCATCACATCGACACCGGGGCCATGTGGTTCGCCGGCGGCGGCGTGAAAGCCGGCTTCACCCTCGGCGAGACCGACGAGTTCGGCTTCTCCCCCACGCAAGACCGCGTCCACGTCCACGACTTGCAGGCGACGATCCTGAACCAACTCGGGTTGGATCACCTGAAGCTGACGTACCGCTTCCAGGGCCGCGACTTCCGGCTGACGGACGTGCATGGGGAAGTGGTGAAGAAGATGCTGGCGTGATTCATGTCTTGGTGAGCCGAGGGCCGTAA
>JAYUGD010000856.1:0-10504 GCA_043767785.1 Zavarzinella sp.
CCCCCTCTCCGCTTCGGAGAGGGGGTTAGGGGGTGAGGTAATCGGCCGGCGCCCGCGCCAAAGCCGCCGCATCACCCGAACTCCGGAGTCAGTCCGGCAACTTCATCCCGGCCATCATTTCTTGGAAGAGCGGCTCGATGTCGTCGAGTTCCGTGTCGCACGTCTGGGCCATCACGAGCAGCGAGCCGGTCCCGGCCGGCAGGGTGCGGATCCACGCCGTGTTGGTCAGGTCGAGGTGAAAGAAGTGGACGTCGTACCCCACCGCCGGCTGCCCGCCGACGGCCTCCACGGCGTCGTCGGCCTCCAAGGTCTCGTATGACTCGCGCAGCCCTTCCAGCGCGGCGTCGGCCATGTCGGTCGGGTCGCCCACGTCGTCCTGGTAACTGACGACCATGTACGCCGTCGTCGGGCTGTTGAAGGAGACGGTCCATCCCGCGTCGACTTTGTCTTCTTCAAAGGTCCAGTCGTCCGGGTATTCGAGGACGATGCCGTCCCGCTCAAAGGTCTGGGCCACGCGAACCTCTCCGGTGGGGGGAACTCCGTCCATGATATGCCGCGGGCGCTTGCGGCCCGCCGGGATTTCCCGAAGATAGGCAGTCGCCCGGCCGCGTGATGGAATGGCAGACATAGGGGACTTAAAATCCCCCGTTCGGTAACGGACGTGTGGGTTCGAGTCCCACCGCGGCCATAGATTGTATTGGACTGTGAATTCCTTTATGTGTCTGGAGATGTCTAAGCCCCTGTTTCGTGCTGAGTTCGGGGAATTGGGACATTTCCGGCCGTGTTGTGCCGGTTCCTGACTGCGTTGGATTCTGCGTCGTCCGTGCGTCGGATCGTGCGCTGCCGTTCACGGCCCGGTCAAAGTCGGCCTCGGTGACGCTCAAATAGTGCTTCGCGGCAATCAAGTTCGAGTTACCCAACCATGCCGTGACGACGTGCAACGGGAATTGCCCGGCGAGTTCCGTTTCGCAGGTCGCCCGCAAATTCTGGAAAAGCCGGGGCCACGGCGTCAGCCCCGCCCGTTCGACATACTTCATCAAGCGGGTGCGAAGGTTACTGTTCGTGTCCCGCGTCTTTCGGATGACGTACACTTCGCCTTCCGGGCAGTCGTCGAAAGCCTGTTCCAAGTATGGGCGGACTTCCGGGAACAGGGGGACGAACCGCTTTCCCTTGGTGGCGGTGCGTTCCAGCTTCGCGGAGTGGATCAGGAACCGCCCGCGCTCCCAATCCACGTCCCCCCACGTCAGGGCCAGCAATTCGGACGGACACCGCAGACCGGCAAAGCGGCACAAGGCGAAGATCAGCCGCCATTCATTCGTCGGACATTGCGCCATGACGGTTGCCGCCATTTCGCGGGTGACGAAGAACAAGCGGTCCGGGTTGGCCATGCTCGGCGCCTTCACTTCGTCAAACGGGTTGCGGGTGATGATGTCCCCGCGGAGGGCGGCCCGGAAGAATTGCCGCGCCCTCTTGATCGTCCGTCCCACGGTCGCGTCGGCGTACTTCTCTTTCAGCCACACGGCCCACAGGTCGGCGTCCAACGGCGTGACGGTTCGCATGTCGCGGCCCGCGTCGAAGTAGGCGATCAACCGCTTGCGGGCGAGTCCCATGCTCACGCGGGTCGATGTCTTCGTGTCCGTGCGCCGGTCGATGTAGTCCGCGGTGAACTTGCCCAACGTCGCGGCGTCGGGCGGGACGCGCTTTGGGATCAGCGCGACGGCGGCCAACTTGTCGGCCAGTTCGTCGCCGATCCGTGCCACCCATGCGGCGGTTTCATTGTCGAAGGAAGTTCCCGAACCTTTCGCGGCGTTCAGGGCTTCGACCTTGATCTTGATTTCGTTCGCTATCTTCATGGGCACTTTGCCGAGATAGATCGTCTTCCGGTTCCCGTCGCGATCCACAAATTGGATTCGACGGAGACCATTCTTGTCGGTCGAGATACTCGCCATGGAAATTCGCCTTCCGTAAGGTTTGGCCGGACGGGGGAAGCCAATGTTCGCCCCCACTCGGCCAAGGTTTGAGATTGTAGCATGGGCACGTTGTAGCGCGCCATGTCGTTCGCTGTCGTCAGTCGTGACTCGTTGGACAATTGCTGTTTAACAAAGCCCCGGCCGGCGGGCCGCACAGGAACGGCCCGCGCGGCCGGGAAAGCACACACGTCAACCGTCAGTGCCGCAAGGCCCGAAGGGTGGCTTCGGCCGACAACACGGGCGACTCGTGGCCGTCGTCAGATGGAGCCGCCGAGAGCGGGGTGGTATCGTCCGCACCGTCCGCACCGTCCGGGCGGGGCCAATCAACCGGGAAACCGTGACCACTTTTCGGACGGTGGCTGGACGGTGCCGGGCGATCATCGTGGCGGACACCGTCCAAGACTTTCCCCATCGGTTCAGGGGAGAATGGGTCCGTCGGCCAGTCGTCGGACGGTGCGGACGATGACTTTGCGCCCCCGGCGGGCCGGCTCAAAATCACCAGGCGCGACCGTTCGGGCGTGGCGTCCCGGGCGTCGCAGTCCACGTCGATGCCAGTCACCCGGCGGATGTTCGGCGCCAGCCGCCGTAGTTTCTTGGTGAGCTGGTTCGGCTTCTTCGGCCAGTCCTTGGCATCCGGGTGGCCCCCGATCTCGGTGAGGCGGGCCAACAGGTCGCTCGCCGCCCCACGCCACTCGGCCCGGTTGGCCATGAACGTCACCAACGGCTTGACGAGGGGGGACTCTTCCAAGGCCTGCAAGTTCGCCCCTTGTTGGTTATCACGGTACGCGGCCAAGAAAGCCTCACCCGTTTCGCCAAGCCCGCGCTCGGCGGCCATCGCGGCCACGGCGAAGTCGGCCATGCGGGGCAGGCCGGCCGGGGGAGGCCCGCCCATGTTGGCCAACATGCCTGCCACCGCGTCGTAGACGGCCCCCAGGAGCCGCGGCTTGGCGGCGAGCAGGGCGGCTTCCAACTCGGCCTCGGTCTTCCGTTGTCCTGGGGCCAGCGGCCGGTGCCGGATGATGAGGCTCCGCTCCAACAGGTCGGACCGTGTCACAAAATCGTCGATGCCATTCAGGATGACCGGCCGCCGGGCAGACAGGATCACCTTGTCGCTGTCGGTGAACAGCATCCGCTTGGACATTGACCCGCCCGTGGACAGTCGGCACAGGGCGTCCGAGAACCACGGGGCGATGGTCCCGACGTTGTCCAGCGACAGCACCCAGGAGGTCGTGGCGGCCACCATGAGGTCGCCCACGTCCTTCGGCTCGGTGAGGGCGTCGTCTTCGCTGGGGTCGATCAACCCCTTGAGCAAGCGGGCGGTGGACGACTTGCACGACCCTTGCTCGCCGACCAAAATCAGCAAGGGGTGCGGCTTGCTCTCGCGGAAGGCGACGGTCAGCCACCCGCGCACCAGCCGCCAACTCGTGTCGTCCGACACGTTCAAGAAGTCCCGGACCTCGTCCGCATGCCCCCCGCGCACGGCCAGAGGCAGGGGCAGCATGCCGGCCTTGCGGACGAAGCGGACCGGCGGCTCGTCGCACTCGCGCCACCCTTCCGCGTCGATCTCGACCACCGTGTCGGCCGCGTCGGCGAGGTGGTGGTAAATCTTGCCGTCGTGCTCGGCGACGCGGATGTGGGGGACGGCCTCGGGGCCGTCGTGTTCGGCGACGGCCTGCAGGACGTTCTGGGCGTTGGCCATCGCGTCGGCGTTCGGCGCCTTCTCGAAGCTGTCCCAATAGGCTTTGGTCAACAGCGATTTAAACGCCTGGGACCGCACCGGGCAGGTCGTCCGTCCGCGGGTGGCGAACCCGCTCCCGTCCCGGCCGTGCCACAGCGCGAACCGTTTGCCGATGGCGATGAGCATGTCCGCCACCGCGGGCGGCTTGGCCGGCTTTTCCTTCTCTGCCTTAGCGGGCGCGGCGTTGATGGTCTTGGCCGCCCCGATCAAATGGCCCCGCAGTTCGGCGCCGCGGTCCGGCCACGCCGTTTCCGCGCGGGCGTCGGCCGTCAGCCAGGCGCGGCAGTCCTTAAAGCCCACCGGCGGCAGCGCGTAAGTGACGGCGAAGCGGTCGCCCACGGCCTTGTGCAAGGCCTTGGCGACGTAGACGGCCCCGTTGAGACCCGGCCAGTCGCCGCTGTTTTTCAAGTCGTTCTCCCCGACGACCACGAGGGGGCGGGGCAGCCCCGTCTCGGCGTCGATGAGGGCGGCCTCGTTCTTGGTGAGCAACGTCACCAAGTGCCCGACGCCCCCCCTGTCACTCGGGCGGCCGATCACGCCAAGACCGGCGTGCGCAGCGGCCAGCGTGCAGGACGCCCCTTCCACGATGAACACGGGGCCGGCCGTCGTCAGCCAGTTCGTCGGCACGGACAAGCCACGCCCGGAGCCGTACTCGGACTTCTTCTCGTGGCCGCGGCGGGTCGCCAAGCCGATGATCGTCCCGTCGCCGTCGGCCTCGGGGAACGTGAAGGTCGTATCGCCCGCCGAGCGGTCAGACACTCCGACACGCGGCAGCAGGTCGAAGGCCGTCGTCGGCAAGCGGAGGTCGGCGGCCAACGCGGCGCGTTCTTTGTCCCCGAACGCTTTGGCGTACCGGGCCGCCCGCTTGGCCCAATCGACCGGCGGCTTGGGGTTCGGCTTCGGCTTGTCCATCTTCGGAGTGCGCATGGCGTCTTCTTCTCGGTATAGGTTCCAGATCGGGTCGTTCTTGGCGGCGCCGAGGTGGACGAAGCCGGCCACTTGGCCGCACGCCCCCCGGCAGTTATGAAGGCCGTCCGAATGTCGGGAGCAGCCTTTGGACTCGGAATGGCAAACGGGGCACGGGTGGCCTTTCCGGGCACGGAAGGTCCCTTCGGACTTGTTGAACTGCGTCACCATGAATGGGTTCTCCGCGGCCGCCCCGGCGAGGCTCATTGCTCCCGGGGGCCGGCTGTGAGGGTTGTGTTGGGGTTAGTTCACGCCACTGCTGGCTACGCGGCGCACTTCGGCGTCGGCGATGAGCCGCCGGCGGCCCAGATTGAACGAGGCGACCTTCTCGGCGTCCAACAGGCGGACGAGGTGGCGGGCGGAGACGCCGAGGAACGCGGCGGCGTCGCGGACGGCCCACGGGGCGCCGGCCGGATGCGAGGGGGCGGGCCGCTCAACGGATGCAGAAACCATGACATCAGCTCCAAGGCCCCGGGATTCCGCGACATGCGGTTGCCCCTAAGGCAGTGGAATTGTCAGGCGGGATCAGGAAGGAATAATTCGCGCGTGACTTATTCCCGCGCGGAGTCTGGAAATGCGGCCGCTTGCACGGCGATGACCGGGAAAGAATACGGTTCGGGAAAAAAGAAAACCCTTGACTCGGGTATTATTCCGCCTCTGAGTTTCGCGATTTGTCCCTCTTTGCTTTCGCTTCCCGCTGCCGGTGGCGGTCAAGGGCCTTTTTGACTTCAGTGACCGGGATGTTCAACGCTCTTGCCACGTCGGCGTGGGTTGTGTGCTGAGGTGATTTCCATGCATCGGCAATCCTCTGGTCGGCTTTAAAATCTGTCGCGACCGGTCTACCCTTTGGCTCCTTGGGGGAACCGCCTCGGCCTGCATGTTTCGGGTCGAGTCGCATGACGACCCCTTCCAGTTCGTCGGCGACTTGCTTGGCTTCCGCCGTCTGTTCGCGGTATTCTTCCATTCGCTCACTTTCCTTCATCGCCTCTGAGAAGGTAAATTGTGGCGTGACGTACCGCACGACTCCCCCTTCGGTTCGATCGATGACAACGCGTGCATGCACAGCTCGCATTGGGAACCGGAATGTGAACCGTGCCGTGAGCGCGTCAACCGCCCGCCGAATCGTCTTAGCGTCCCCCGGGAGTTTTAACGTGGTCGAATTCAGCGCGCGGACGCACTTCCCGGTCGTTTCCATGGCGAGGAGTTTCCGCGACTTGCTCGGGTTGGTTTCAGCGAGGATGTTGATGTACGCCTTGAGCAGGGCCGTATAGATTTGGCAGTTTTCTTCCGGCGTCTTGGGTGCTTCGAATGAGACACCCATCTCATTTAGCAAGGCGCAAGGCTGCGGCCCTCTTCCGTCTTGGATGGCCTCTTCGAGCTGGGCCAACTGGCGAAGGGTGGTAATGAGTTTGGTAAGAGCCGAGGTGTCCACGATCTGTTTCCCCTCACCGGAAGGCCGGGCGCGCGAATAACTCGGGGAAAGGAGTCACCCGCGACGCCCGGCGGTCATCGGGGAGCTAATCCCGATGTTCCGGCTGCAAGTATCTTGGCCTGAGTTTCCGCCGCCGCCATGTCGGTTGATTGGAATTTTTCTGGGAGGGACCGATTGGGCGAGGCAAAGGGGCCGTTGGCGTCACGGTCCGCGAGTCATTGCTCCGGCCGGCCATCCGCTGACGTCACTGCGCCAGTTTCCGGTCCCATCGCCCCGCCATGAATCGGACAAGTTCGGGGTCGAAGCCCATGCCGGTGAAGCAGCGTTCGGCCTTGTGGGCGTCTTGCGAACTCTTGTACGCCAAGGTGTGGCACTTACGGCAGCCGAATTGGTGCGCCCGCGGGGGCAAGTACAGCTTCCCCACCCGGCGGTTGCAAGCCACGCCCTTGGCGGTGAAGGGGCAGGCGACCCACCACCTTTGGCCGCCGTACCGGGCCGGCGTCGCCACCAGGCGGGCGCGCAGCCACATGTACGCGCCGTGGCGGGGATAGTGGAGCACGACGTCCGTCGGGTCCGTCGGCGTGATGAAGTAGCCGATGGACGGCGGGCCGCCGATCACATGGGGCAGGGGTAGGGAGCCTACCGCGGCGAGTGCCAAGCGTGTGCGAAGGGCCTTCACCGTCAGGACCGCCGACTCCTCGACGGTGACTTTCCTCGGCCGCGACCGATACCTGTTGCCGCTTCCCGGACCGCCCATGATTCGCCCTCCGCATTATGCCAAAATCATTTGGAGTCTCGCCATTTGGTTGGACGCGGAGCGGAAGGCGAAGGTTGCGCTTTTTCCCAACAATCTCCTGATGTTGTGTTCTTGGGAATCGGTTTTGCGCATCGGTCGGCGCCCTTGGGGGAATCCGCCTCATGCCGCCATCGCGGCGGCCCGGACTTCGCGCAGGATCGCGACCAGGTCAGCCACTTGCTGCTTGGTGAAGATGCCGTCCGGGCCGTGCGGGGTGATGTCCGTGAACGGCGACTCGAACAGAACGCCCTCGTCGAGGACGCCGTGCTCGGTCAGGTGATCGACGACCATGTTGGTGAACTCGATCTGGTTGGCGGTCAACGTCTTGGCGGTCAGGAAGACGCCCAACGCCTTCTTGGCCGCCTCGCGGTCGAGGCCGACGAGGGAGCGGACGAACACGCCGAGGCCGTGCGACTCGGCCTTCGCCTTCTCGATGTCCTCCGCCGAGCCGGCGCCGCTGGCCGCCAGCAGCGTTTCCAAGTCGGCGAGGTCGGCCGGCGTCAGCCGCACGTTCGAGCGCAACTTTTGCAGGGCGGCGTGGTCTTGGTGTTGGAGAAGGAACGCCTTGGCCTTCGCCCGGAATTTCTCGAAGCCGCCGCCGGCCGGTGCCCCGAGGCCGGGCAACTCGATGACGGTTTCTTCGCCGATCGTGTCCGTGTGTTCGGTGTAGATCACCGTCCGCCGGCCGCGATCAATGAACCGGACCAGTAGCCGGAGGCGCTTGCGAACCTCTTCCAACATCGGGGCCGTCACGTCCTGCCAATACTCGTCCGTCTGGACCTCCTGGATCAGCGGCATTTGCTCCCGCACCATCGGGATGCTGTCCTTCTCCTCCAGCAGCCCGGCGATCTCCTTCACTTGGTCCCGGAGCCGCTCGAAACTCGGCTCGGTCAACAGCACGGCCAGTTGCAGCCGCAGAAGCAGCAAGTCGAACCGCTTGGCCTCCTCCGGCTCCGGGTCCAGTTCCGTCGGCAGTCCGGCCACCTCGTGGGCCAACACTTGCCGGTCTTCCAACGACAAGGCCGCCCACGCGGCGGGCTGGGCGTATGTCTCGACCAGTTTCCGCTTGGGCCGGACGACGAAGTTGTCCGTGTTCATGGCCGCGACTTCCGTGCGCAACCGCTCGGCCGTCTCGGCGCGCAGGTCGGCCGCCTTGCCCTCGGGGGCCGTGCCGTCCAGCGTGGCGACGAGTTCCAGCCGGGCCTTGAACAGCCGCTTGCCCAGCGACTCGGCGGCCGACCCGTCGGCCGTCTCGGGGTCGGCGCTGAAAAATTCGAGGTTCTGGCAGTAATCGAAGATGAAGAACTGTTCCTTGTCCTTCCCCGGCCCGAACAGGTCAAGGCAGGTCCGCGTGCCGCGGCCGACCATTTGCCAGAATTTGGTCTTTGACCGGACCAACTTGAAGAAGACCAGGTTGACGACTTCCGGCACGTCGATGCCGGTGTCCAGCATGTCCACCGAGATGGCGATGTGCGGCGCCTTGTCCTTGATAGAAAAGTCGTCGATCAGCGATTGGGCGTACGGCGTGTCGAAGGTGATGACGCGGGCGAAGTGGCCTTTCAATTTTTTGTAGTGGTGGTCGAACCGCTCCAGGATGAACCGGGCGTGGTCCTGATTCTTGGCGAAGATGATCGTCTTCCCCAGCCGGTCCCCGCCGGCGACCGTTTGGCCGCGGGTCATCAGGCGTTCCAGAGCCTTGTCCACCGTGTCCGTGTTGAACAGCCACTTGTTCACCGCCTGCGCGTCCACCTCGTCCGGGACGGCTCCGTCCTCGGCCCACGCTTGCTCGTCCCAGCGGTCCCGCTCCTCTTGCGGCAAGTCCTTGTACTTGATCCCCTCGCGCTGGAACTTCAGCGGCACCGACATGGGTTTCGACGGCACCAGGAACTTGTCCTTGACCGCTTCTTCCAACTGGTAGGCGTCCGTCGGCACGCCCGTCTCCAAGTCGAACAGCGAATAGGTGTTCTTGTCCAGTTCCCCCTTGGGCGTCGCCGTCAGGCCGACGAGGAACGAGTCGAAGTAGTCGAAAATGGCCTTATATTTCTGGAAGACCGAGCGGTGCGCCTCGTCGATGACGACGAGGTCGAAGTGGCCGACGCCGAAGCGGCGCTGGCCGTCCCGCGTGTCGTCGATCAGGCCCATCATGGTCGGGTACGTGGACGCGAACACGCGCCCCTCGGTCGCCTTCTCCGTGACGAGGTTGACCGCGGCCGAGTCCGGCAGGAACTTCTTGAAGGCCTTGCACGCCTGATTGACGAGCGCGACCCGGTCGGCCAGGAACAGGACGCGCTTGGCCCAGTTGCAGCGCATCAGCAGATCGACCAAGGCGATCACCGTCCGCGTCTTGCCGGCCCCGGTCGCCATCACCAGCAGCGCCTTGCGCTCGTGGTCTTTCTCGAACGACTCGCCGACGCGGCGGACGGCCCGCGTCTGGTAGTACCGCTCGACGATGGCGCTGTTGATCTCGGCCGCTGCGAGCGGCTTGCGGCTCGTCCGTCGCTGGATGAGCAGTTCCAGCTCGGCCTTCTTGTAGAACCCTTGCACGGGCCGCGGCGGGTACATGGTGTCGTCCCACAGCCAATGCTCGTAGCCGTTCGAGTAGAAGATCACCGGGCGGCGGCCGAACTGCTTTTCGAGGCAGTCGGCGTACAGCTTCGCTTGTTGCTGGCCGACGCGGGAGTCTTTGCGGGTCTTCTTGGCTTCAATTAGGGCGAGTGGCAGGCCGTCGTCGCCCCAGAGGACGTAGTCCACGAAGCCCTTGCCCTTGGCGTTGGGCATGCCGGCCACCTCATACTCGCGGTCGCTCGGCTTGTCGAGCGGCCAACCGGCTTCCTTCAGCAGCAGGTCGATGAAGTAGTCGCGGGTCTCGGCTTCGGAGTAGTCGTGGGCGTCCGGGGTGACGGCGTTGGCCGCCTTGGCCGCGGCGATCTCGGCGCGCAGGCGGGTGAGTTCGGCGTCGAGCGCGTCCTTGTCCTTCAGGACGGCCGACAGTTTTTCGTCCCGCTCATGGAGTTGCGTTTCGAGCTTTTGGAGTTGATCGACCGTCTGCTTGGGGACGGCGGCAGCCGTCGGCAACACCCGCGGGTCGAAGACCAGCCCGGCCGCCGGCTTGGCGCCCTTGGCGTAGGTGTGGGCGAGCCAATAGGCGACGTGGAACAGTTCCCGCACGGCCGTCTGGGCGTCGAACTGGCTGATCCGGTGATTGCCGTGGACGGCCGCGTTGCCGAGACGAACGACGACGCGGCACTTGTTGAACACCGCGTCCCCGGCCGCCCGCTTGAAACTCGGCTCGTGGATCAGGGCGCTAATGTTGTCCTGGTACGGCAACGTCAGCGTGCTGTCGTGCTTGTACGCCCACGCGACGAGCAGTTCCAGCGACCGCCGGGCGTAAAAGCACGCCGTCCGCGGGTCCGGCACGGCGACCGCCTCGGCCTTGACGGCCGACTCGTGGACGGCGGGCCACTCGGGTTGCAGGAAGGCGAAGTGGGACATGGGCGAGGCTCAGGCGTGGGACAAGTTGAAAGCCTGTTCAAATTTAAGGGCTATGTCATCTTGATTCAAGCGCGGCGCCGAGTTACAGTTTCAAGGCGACCGAGCTTTGC
>JAYUGD010000857.1:0-1238 GCA_043767785.1 Zavarzinella sp.
CCCCTCTCCGCCGCGGAGAGGGGGCCGGGGGGTGAGGTTGTCTTTCCGGCCGGCTCAGGAACCATCAATGTCATCACCCCCCCGCAAGCGAATCCTCTCCGGCGTCCAGCCCTCGGGCAAGCTGCACCTCGGCAACTACTTCGGGGCCATCCGGCAGCACATCGCCCTCCAGGACGAGGGGGAATGTTTCTACTTCATCGCCGACTACCACGCCCTCACCACGCTCAAGGACGCCACCGAGCGCGAAACCGACGACGCCAAGAAGAACGGCCGTAAGGCCCGCGGGTCGGCCGACCTGTTGCGGGACAACGTGCAAGACGTGGCGCTGGACTATCTGGCGTTGGGCCTCGACCCGGCGAAGGCCGCGTTTTTCCGGCAGAGCGACGTGCCCGAGGTGACGGAACTCGCGTGGATTCTCGCCACCGTCACGGGCATGGGGTTGCTCGAACGCGCCCACTCGTACAAGGACAAAGTCGGCAAGGGCATCCAATCGACCGTCGGGCTGTTCACCTACCCGATCCTAATGGCCGCCGACATTCTGATTTACCGCTCCACCGTCGTCCCCGTCGGCCGGGACCAAGTCCAGCACTTGGAAATGACGCGCGACATGGCCGGCTACTTCAACGCCGCCGTCGGCCAAGACGTCTTCCCGGCCCCGATGGAACGGCTCGACAGCGTCCCCCTCGTCCCCGGCACGGACGGCCAGAAGATGAGCAAGAGCTACGGCAACACCATCGAACTCTTCGCCGAGGGCAAGGCGCTCAAAAAAGCCGTCATGGGCATCGTGACGGACTCGACGCCGATGGAAGCCCCCAAGAACCCCGAGACGTGCAACCTCTTCACGCTCTGCAAGCTGTTCGCCACCCAAGAGGAGCAAGACACGCTCGCCGCCAAGTACCGCGCCGGCGGCATGGGCTACGGCGAAGCGAAGACGGAACTGCTCACCAAGATCGACGCCTACTTCGGCCCCTTCCGCGAGACGCGCAAAAAATTGGCCGCCGACCCCGCCGCCGTGGAAGCGGTGCTGCAAGCCGGGGCCGCCAAGGCGCGGGCCGAGGCGCGGAAGACGATGGAGATGGTCAGGAAGGTGACGGGGCTGACGCGGTAATGTTTACGCACGGGGAGCCATCAAGGGGTGCCATCAGGGCCTACGCACTTGATTTCCCCGAGGAATCCATCGCCTGACTGATAATTTTTTCCAAATAAGCCGGGTCCCATCCGGCGAGTTCTCGCGTTCC
>JAYUGD010000858.1:0-3826 GCA_043767785.1 Zavarzinella sp.
GTCGCTAACGCTTCTGGCTCGCCTCCCTCGCTGCGCTCGGTTCACAAAAAAAACGGGGCGGCCCCCCTTCCGGAAGGCCGCCCCGCTCGGGCGTGCGTCGGTGTTCGTGGCGGTTAGAATCGCGTGCAGCCGCCCCACAATAGGGCGATGATAATCACCGGCAGGGGAAGGCCGAGCAGCCACGCGGCGCCGGCATAGCTGACGCGGCCGGCCCGGGCGAATTGGTCTTGGAGGCGCATGACTGGATTCCTTGTTGACAGAGGTTAAAAGTTACGCCGACTGCGTGGCAGTCAGTTTTTCCAGGGTGGAGACGTGCTCCCGGCAGCGCGGCAGCAAGCTCGTCTTGATAATCATCCGGCACTCTTCGGCGATCGCTTGGTTGTCCAAGGCGGACTTGTAGTCGTGGATGCCGTGTTCCTCCCCCTGTTTCAGGGCGGTGAGGGCGGTCTCCGGCCCCAACAACTTGGCGGCCCCGGTGACCGCTTGGGCGAACGTGCCCCACGGCCCGGACTTGTCCGAGGGCTTGCCGCCGTGGGAACGGATCTGGGCGCTCAGCGTCGTCGCCGAGTTCCGGTGCTCGTCCCGGATTTTGATGAGTTCCAGCGACGCCACATGCCCCTTGAATTTCTCCAAGGCCTGCTCGTAGGTCTCGATGGCCGACAGTTCGCCGCGGAGCAGGGCGTTCAAGGCGTCCGTGTCGCAGGTCTTATGGGCCTTGATTTCCGTCGTCGTGTCCAAGGGATTCATCGTCGTCTCCGATCACGTTGGGCGAAGCCGAAATTTCCTTGGTGAGCGGTGATGCACGCGGCGTGCCAACCTTTCGGGAATGACCAACGATTTGGTGAGCCGAGGGCCGTCAGGCCCCGGGTGATGCGCTCAAGTCCCTCACCCGGCGGCTGACGCCGCTCGGCTCACCAAAGTCATTGGTCATTGGTCATTGGTCATTCCCGCCGGTTCGGCAGCCGCGTTCGCCATGTCGGGCACGGGGCCGCGCCCCCGGAACAGCCGCGGGATTCGCCGGCAAACGTGCAGGAGGCCGGCCACGCCGGCGAAGACGGTGCGGCCGACGTGCTGCGCCCAGCGCACTTGGCGGGCCGGGTAATGGTAGTCCGGGCCGACCAAGACCCGCAGGGCGTGGCGTCGAACGCGGAACGTGAACCGCGACCCCGTGACGTGGTCGCCGTCCATGCTGAACGGGATTGGGGCGTCGGCCGTGACGTCGATGCGGCGGCACCGGCGGTGGAAGACGTTTTCGTCCGTCAGGTAGTCGCCGGCCATCAGCCGGGCCACGAGGACGGACATGTCGAGGAACTCCGCGTTGCGGATCAGCACCACGTCCAAGAGGCCGTCTTCCAGACTGGCCGTCGGGGCGGTCAAGACGCCGCCGGCGGCCGTGCGGCCGTTGGCGATCACCACGTTGAGGAGGTCGAGGATTTCCGCGGGGCCGTCGTCGAACCGCAGCGTGAAGCGGTAACTCTCGCGGGCCATCATCGGGCCGGTCACGCTGAGTAAATAGGCCAACGGGCCGTACGCCCCCTTCTTCTCGCCCGACGTTTCCTCGGCGACCCGGCCACTAAATCCGCCCGTGGCGGCGTTCACCAGCACGCCCTGAAAATCGCCGCCCACTTCAATGAGGTCGATTTTCCGGCGGTGGGCCGTCTTCAACGCCGCCACGGCCGCCAGCGGGTTTAACGGCATCGCCAAGGACCGGCTCAAGTCGTTGCCCGTGCCCAAGGGCAATACGCCGAACGTTAAGTGCAACCCTTGCAGCCAGTTCACCATGCGGTGAACGCTCCCGTCCCCGCCGGCCACGATGACCCGCTTAAAGTGTTCGTCCCAGAGCCACCGGCGCAGCGCCGCCCGCTCCGTCGTCTCGTCCACGGTATGGCACGTCACGGACGGGTCGTCGCGCAGCAATTGGCGGACGGCCTCCCCGTGGCGGGCCGACCCGGACTTCCCGTTGAACAGCACGCACGTCTTGGGCACGAATCAGCTCCGAGGGGTGAAGCAAAGGGTAACGGGCTGCATATTTGGCGCCCAAGCCTTTGTTTAGCCGCGACGCGACGCTTCGGAGCGCGACCTTTGGCCCGGTAAAAATTTTTAACCACGAATAGCACGAATAACACGAATCAAACCGATTTAAGCCAAGGCAGATAGTCACGATCATTTTTGATCGCTTTTGATTCATTCGTTCTATTCGTGTTATTCGTGGTTACTTGTCTTCGGAACGCCAGCCCGCGCTCCGCTCCGAAGCGTCGCGTCGCGGCGAAACAAAGCCCCTTTTCGCGCCCCTGTCCGCTCGCCGCCCCCGAACCGCATTACAATAAACCCGCCGCCCGCGCGGCCCCGGTTCGCAGGAGGATTCCCATGGTGTCCGCTCGCTTCGCTTGGCTAACGCTTCCCGTCCTCTTGCTGGCCGGGCCGGCCCGCGGCCAAGACGCCCTCGACCTCGGCTTGCGGGTGGCCGCTCCGAAGGTTCTCGCCAAGCTGAAGGCCGACGGGGACACGGGGGTCGGCGTGCTGAAGTTCCTCGTGAAAATCGGGGACAAGCCGGCGTCCGACATGGTCGGCGAGTTGAACATGAGCCTCGCGGACCGGGTGGAAGCCGCCCTGATTCTGGCGGCCGACTCGGAGAAGTTGGCCTTCGTGCGCCGGGCCAGTCTCGCCGTCGCCGGCAACAAAGACCCGCGCGCGAGTCACCGGACCGCCGAGGGCCGGGCCGCGTTCTTCGAGGAGGCGTACCCGCATGCGTGGAAGGCCGAGAAGATCGTCCCGTCCGCGTTCGTCACCGGGGTCGCCACGCTCGACCCGAAAGCCCGGACCATGACCTTGCAACTGCAACTCTTCCGCAAGGACGGCAAATTACAGCCGCTGCTCGACCCGCTGCCCGTCACGCTCTCCCGGCGGACGATGGTCGAGGCCGGGTTCAGTTATGCGTTGACGGCCGAGACGGCCCCGACGCTGATCGGCGAAGCCCGCGCGCGGGGGACCAAGGTGAAGGGGGCCGTTGAGTTGAAGAAGCAAGAGGAAACCGTCGTCCGGGCCGACGAGGCGACGAAGCCGGGCGAGGCCCCGAAGCCCGGCACGCTGGCCGCCGAGCCGACGGCCGAGGCGGCGCTGGCCCTCAGCCCGGTGAAGTGGCGCGTCTTGTACGACGGCGAGCCGCAGGCCGTGACCGGCAACCGCGTCCCGGAGCCGGCCACGAAACAGGCCGTGACGTTTGAACTGGAAAACACCGACCCGAAGGCGACCCACGCCGTGGTGCTGAAAGTCAACGGCTTGAACACCTTGTTTTCGCAGGACACCGATTCGGACCAGTGTTCCAAGTGGGTGCTGCCGCCCGGCGCCAAGATACTGATCCGCGGGTTCCAGCGGGACGGGGCCGAGGCCGACCCGTTCACGGTGTTGCCGCCGGAAGAGTCGAAGGCCGACTTCGTGCGCTACGGGCCGCTGGCCGGCACCTTCCGCCTGACCGTGTTCTTGGGGGAAGAAGTCGCCGTCGATCCCGCCGCCGCCGACCGCAAGGAGTACCGCAAGCAGCCGGACTACCTGACCAGCGTGGCCATCGCCCGCGGCGTCACGAACGCCGTCACCAAGCAAAACCCCGGCTCCCTGAAACGGCTCCAGGCGAATTTGCTGGATGTCTTCGACGAATCCGGCAAACTGGACCCGACCGGCAGCCGCGGCCTCGTGGTCAAGGGGACGGACCCGACCCCGAGCCAAGTGAACCCCGTGTTCTTCCGCCCGCTGCCGACCGTCCCGACGGCCGACATCACGGTGCGGTATTACGTTCCGAAGTGAAGAGAAGAATTTTTAGCCACGGATC
>JAYUGD010000859.1:0-3824 GCA_043767785.1 Zavarzinella sp.
GCGGCCCCGGTCTGCTGCAGCGCCTGGTTCGGCCGCTCTAGCTACGCGATACCCCGACTCTTTAGCGCGGATAGGACCATCTGGAATAGCTCTTGTGGCCGATTGGTGGTTCCCCAGCCACCCCTTTCTTTTGTCTCTGCCCGATGCTCTGGTGAGGCGGATCCGGCGTAAATGACGAAAGGGGGAGGATCACCCAACTTCTTGAGCGCGTCCAAGAGGGTATACCCGGCCCGTGCGTCAGGGGGCCGCCCCATGTCGGATATTATAAGGTCAAACTTTCGCGCTCTGACTTTCTCCATCGCGTCCTCTGTTGAGGTACTGATGGTGAATCGGATTCCCAACGCCTCAAGCGATTGCCGTTCATTCACGTTGTTGGACGGCCGGTCGTCCACCCAGAGGACGGAAGCGTTGGCCAGACCCCTAGCGGTGGACCGGGCGGTAGCATCGCCGACGATGTAGGCGATCTGCTTCGCCTGTTCGCCGGCGTCCTGCTTGTCTGCCCCGGCTGGCCCAGTGGGACGGTTCGCTTCCGCTGTCGCGAGCAGCGCAGCGGCTTCGATCTTCTGCTTGAAGGTGACCCCCTTCTGCTTGAAGGTAACCCCATCTTTACTCAGCACAAATTCGGTGATGCGGTTATTGAACAGGGCGAACAGGGCTAAAGCTGCCATGAGCAAGTGTGTCCAAGACAGCAGCGGCTCCCGGTGGTTGAAGCCACCGTAGATCATGTCGGCTACAATGACGACGCCCAAGCATCCTGCAGCAGTGAAGCCTGGGATGTTCGCCCTCTCGGTCACGCTGCCGTCCGGTTGATCGAGTTCCATTCGCAGCGCCTCCCAACGCCGAACTTGTTATTAGCTTGCGCCCCTGCGCAAACCATTCCGGTGCGTTCCGGGCGGCGCCGTTCGCCCTAAGTCTTTGCTTTGGGGATGCCACTTACGTCGAACGCGGTCCGACGAATTGCGCCATCTATCCCACTAACAACACCTTGCGCGGATTCAGGCCCGGCCTCAGCTTGCCCGGCGGGCTTGGATGTCCCTTTGTCGGAACGGGCCTCTTCCGAGTCGGGGACTGGCACTCCGCAATGGCTCGGCCGACGAGCCGCGCGCCCGACGCCGAACACCCGTCACTGTAGCCCGGCACGGCGGTCATCGCAAGTGAATTCTTCCACAGTGCTCACGCCCGCAGGAATTCCGACACGCCCCGTCACAAACTGTCCAGCGGGCTTTTCGTCCCCGTCGCCCCGCGGTTGAGCACGTGCGTGTAGATCATCGTCGTGCTGACATCCGCGTGGCCCAGGAGTTCCTGCACCGTGCGGATGTCGGCCCCGCCTTCCAGCAAGTGCGTCGCGAACGAGTGGCGGAACGTGTGGGCGCTCGCCTTCTTCACGACCCCGCTGGCCCGAACGGCCGTCGTGATCGCCCGGCTCACTGCCGCCTCGTGCGCGTGGTGCCGGCGCCTCTTCCCGCCGCGCGGGTCGACCGACAACTTCGACGACGGGAAGACGAACTGCCACTTCCATTCCTTCGCCGCGTTCGGGTACTTGCGGTCCAAGGCGTGCGGCAAATACACCTCGCCGAACCCCTTCCGCACGTCGTCCTCGTGCAACAACCGAACCCGCTGCAAATGCTCCGTCAACTCCCGGTGCATACTGGCCGGCAACATCGTACGGCGGTCCTTGTCCCCCTTCCCCTCGCGCACCGTGAACTGGTTCAGCGTGAAGTCGAGGTCCTTCACCCGCACCCGCAAGCACTCCAACAGCCGGACGCCCGACCCGTACAAGAGCAGGCCGATCAGCCGATTCGTGCCGTCCATTTGCCCCAAGACCGCCCGCACCTCGTCGCGCGTCATCACGACCGGCAGCCGCTTGGGCCGTTGGGCGCGGATCGCCCCGGCGATCACCCCCGGGTCCGCTTCCATCACCTTTTGGTACAAGAACAGGATGGCCGAAAAGGCTTGGTTTTGCGTGCTGGCCGCCACGTGCCCCGCGACGGCCAAGTGGGTCAGGAATTGGTTGATCTCGACGGCCCCCATTTCGGCCGGGTGCCGCTTGCCGTGAAATAGGATGAACCGCCGCGCCCAGTCGTGATAGGCGTCCTCCGTGCGGATGCTGTAGTGCCGCACGCGGCAGGCGTCCCGGAGCTGATCCAGTAATTTCGGCTTGTGATGCGTGTCGGGCACGGGCTTCCCTCCCCAACCAAATGTACCCGGTTGACGTGAACCACCGCAAGGGAATTCTTGGCGGTTTCCCCCCGCGCCATTGCCGCCCGGCTTGAGGGTCATGTGGCCAACTCGGAATGGTCGGAGGATTACTTGGCCGCGGGACGTGTTCCCATCGGGAAGTCGCGGCCCGGTCCATGCGCCATTACAGTTGAGTAGTCCGCGCGCCGGGCGCCCGCTAGCCGGGAATGGGCAATCTCGCCGGAATGGGGCGAATCGGTCGCGCGCAATGGCAGACCTTCACAATTGGAGCTGATTTCGCCAAATCAAGTGGCCGTCCATTCTTGTTCGGGACGGGTGAAGGGAACGGCGGGTTCCGGCCAGCGCTCCGCTCCGAAGACTCCGCGTCGCGGCTAAACGGGTCTCGATTCCCTTGCCGTCGCTCCCCCAAACCGCTAACTCTATTCGTTCACTCGACAGGTTCTCCCCTCCACGCTTGTGGCCGGGGGACGAAGAGGGAAGACGGTGAGAAACCGTCGCGGGGCCGCCGCCGTAACCGGTCAGACCCCCGGACATCCAACGCCACTGCCGTCAAGGCGGGAAGGCCGTCCGGGTTTGGGGTCGTGACGAACCGGGAGCCGGAAGACCTGCCTGCCGAGCATCGTTCGTAGCCCCGGCGCCGGGCGGACGACCGGCACGCATTCAATTCCACGGGCAGTGTGCCCGCGGGGCCGGTCCGTCTGTTCGCCCGGGGCGCTTCTGCCCGGCATCCGGCAGACGGAGCATTCATGCGTTCCCCCGTTTTTGGGCGGCCTCGCCGCCGTGCGTTCACCCTCATCGAGTTGCTGGTGGTCATTGCCATCATCGCCATCCTGATCGGCCTGTTGTTGCCGGCCGTCCAGAAGGTGCGCGACGCGGCCAACCGGCTCAAGGGGCAGAACAATCTCAAGCAGTTGGGGCTGGCGACCCACAACTACGAATCGACGTACCAGCAATTGCCGGCGGCCTCCGTGTTCACGTGGGCGACGCCGCAGTACACGGTGAAGTTCTGGTACGGGCTGGTGACCTACGACAGTTCCAGCTATCTTCTGGTCGGCACGGACCCGCAAAACGGCATCCTGACGCCGTACTACGAGAACAACGCCGCCGCCGCCAAGTGCCCGAAGGTCGATGCCTACCCGATCAAGGCCACCGTCGGCGGCCTGAGCAAGGGGTACGCCTACAACCGGCACGTCGCGACGAAGAACATTGCCCACCTGCCCACCAGCCAAGTGTTCATGTTCACCGAGCAAGTGCAACTCAACCCGGACGGCACCCTGCAAGAAGTGTTCGACAGCTTCGGCTCCCCGTACGAGCTGACCGCCTACGGCACGAACAACGCCTTCACCGCCTCCGGCGTGAACGCCACGCACTTCCGCTTTTCGGGCGTCGCCAACGTGTGTTTCGTGGACGGCCACGTCGAGACGCGGCGGCCGGTGGACGTGCCGAGCGTCTTCCCGTTCCCGCTCGGGATCTGGGAAACGGGCAAAGTGAAGTGGACGCTGGGCTTCCTGTCCGCGGACAAGCTGTCCTACACGGGGCAGAATTAAGGGCGGCCGGGGGCCAAGCCTTCGAGAGTCCGACCCGACGGGCGAACGGTGTCACCCGGGCCGGCCGGCCGTTTACCT
>JAYUGD010000860.1:0-3818 GCA_043767785.1 Zavarzinella sp.
CTCCCCCCCTGCCAAGGGGGGGCCGGGGGGGGTCGCACCAGCCAGTGACTCGAACCATCATGGTGAAACGCCGTGATTGAACTCCAAAACATCACCCGCACCTTCGGCTCTTACCAGGCCCTGCGCGGGGTCACGCTCACGTTGCCGCCGGGGCGGATCGGGTTGCTGGGGCCGAACGGGGCGGGGAAGTCCACGCTGTTGAAGATTCTGATGGGGCTGCTGTCGCCGACGAGTGGCAGCGGCCGCGTGATGAATCACCCGATCTTGCCGGACGGGTCGGCGGAGAACAACTACGAACTGCGCCGGCTGATCGGCTTCATGCCGGAGGCCGACGCCCTGGTGCCGGGGCTGCGCGGCGTGGACTACGTCGCCCTCGCGGGAGAACTGTATGGCCTTTCCCGCAAGCAGGCGATTCGCCGGGCGCACGAAGTGTTGACGTACTTGAAACTGGAAGACGCCCGTTACCGCCGACTGGAAGAATACTCCACCGGCATGAAGCAACGGCTCAAACTCGCCCAAGCCATTGCCCACGACCCGCCGATTCTGCTCCTCGACGAGCCGACCAGCGGCCTCGACCCGGCCAGCCGCGACTCCATGTTGAAGCTGCTGCTGGAACTCGGCCGCGACTTCGACAAGTCGCTCATCATCTCGACCCACCTGCTCGCGGACGTGGAGGCCGTCGCCGAGCAAGTGGTGATCCTCTTCGACGGCCAAGTCCGCGGCCAAGGCACCGTGGCCGAACTGTGCGCCCGCCGGGCCGAGCGCTTCCTGATCCGCATTCAAGGCGACCCCGACCCGTTCGCCGCCTCGCTGGCCGCCCACGGCATCACCGTCGTCGAGCGCAAAAACCGCGCCGAGTTCCGCGTCAGCACCCCGCTCAACTGGCACCCGTCGAAGGCGTTCCAACTGGCCGCCGCCGCCGGCTGCGTCGTGCGGGCCATCGTCCCCGACGACGAGACGCTGGAGGAGATGTTCCTGCGGACGGTCCGCACGGAACCTGCCACGCGGGGAACGCCCGTATAAACGGTCTTTCGCATGGCGCGTCACCCGTCACCCGAACCGGCGGGACGCCGGTCCCACCTCCCCATCCGTTGAGCGGCCGTCTTCCGCTCCCGCGTGAAGTCTTCGGCTCCCCGTTCAATTATCTTCGTTGTCGGAGCGCATTTTCGGCCCCGGCGGGAATCGGACCGCGGCGGCCGGCTTGTAACAGGCTGCCTCCGGCCCAACTGTCACCCATGATTCAGGGAGTGACCGACTGCCCGCCTCGCGCCCACGCCGCCTGACGACACGCCAGGACAGATTTCCATGAACCATGAGTTGTCCACGTTGAGCCACACCGTCATGCTCCCGCCGTCCGGAATGACCACGGCGACCGACGCCCCGTGCGACCGGCTGATGAAGCGGCTCCTCGCGGCGAGCTTTGTCCTCGCCGAGGACTGGGACGCCCTGCCGCCGCGCGTCCAGCGGCGGATTCTGGAGGCGAAGGACGAGCCGAAGGCCCTCGAACAACTCGTCAAGCACGGCCTGCTGTCCCGGTATCAGGCCGGCCGCATTGAGGCGGGGACCACGTTCGGCCTCGTCCTCGGCAGTTACCGCCTCCTCGAGCGCGTCGGGGCCGGCGGCATGGCCGTCGTCTTCAAGGGCGAGCACATGGACCTGCGGCACCACGTCGCCATCAAGGTGCTGCCGCCGACCAACCAGGAAGACACCGCCCTCGAAAACCGCTTCTTCGCCGAGATGCGCATCGTCGCCCGCCTGCGCCACCCGAACATCGTCGCCGCCACGGACGCCGGCAAGGCCGTCAACGAGGCCTCGAACACCGTCCTGCGTTTCCTCGTGATGGAGTACGTGCCCGGCGAAGACCTCGAAGACGCCGTCCGCCGCAACGGCCCGATGTCCGTCGCCCGGGCGTGCAGCATCGCCTACCAGATGGCCTCGGCCCTCGGGGAGACGCACAAGTACGGCCTCGTCCACCGGGACATCAAGCCGTCCAACATCATGCTGACGGCCGAAGACCAGGCCAAGCTGCTCGACTTCGGCCTGACCCGGCACTTCGGCCACCGCATGACGATGCCCGGCACCATCCTCGGGACCATCGACTACATGGCGCCCGAGCAGGCCCGCGACGCCACGACGGTGGACATCCGGGCCGACATTTACGGCCTCGGCGGCACGCTGTTCTGGTGCCTCACGGGGCAACTCCCGTTCCCGTTCAACGGCAGCCCGGTCGAGGCGCTGACGCGCCGGCTGTTGGCCAACGCCCCGTCCCTGAAGGCCGTCGCCCCGGACATGCCGAACGAATTGAGCGCCGTCGTCGCCAAGATGATGGCCCTGAACCCGGAAGACCGCTACGCGGACCCGCAGGCCGTCATGCAGGCCCTGATGCCGTTCGTCCGGGCCGGCGCCGGCGAGTACCAGGCGCTGTCTCCCATCCCGTTCGCGGAGACGATTCCCACGGGCGCCAGCAGCGTCGCGGCCGGGAAGGCGGACACATTCCGCGTGCTGATCGTGGACGACGAGTCCCCCGTGCGGGAACTGTGCCGGCAACTGCTGGAGGCCGAGGGGAGCGTGGTGGAGACCGCGGCCAACGGCACGCAAGGCTTGGCGGCCGCCGCCCGCGCGGAGTTCGACCTGATCTTGCTCGACGTGGCCATGCCGGACATGAACGGCATCGAAGTGCTGGCCCGGCTGCGCCAAGAGCACAAGAAGACGAACCTCAAGGTCATCATGTTCTCCGGCCACACGACGCCGGAAGAAATGAGCGACATGCTGAGCCGCGGGGCGGACGACTTCCTCACCAAGCCGTTCAGCGTCGCCCAGCTTCTGGCCCGCGTGCAGAACATGCTCCGGCTCAAGGCCGCCCAAGACAAGGCGGGACAACTCAACCACCGCTTGATGTCCGCCAACACCGAGTTGCAGCAGAACCTGAAAGTCCAGTGCGGGGACACCAACGAGGTGCGGGACGCCTTAGTCCTCACGATGGCCCGGCTGATCGAGGAGCGGGACGGCCGCGGCGCGGGCCACATCGTCCGGATGCGGAAGTATTGCCGCTCACTGGCGACGGCGATGGGCCGCAGCGGGGCCTACGCTCACGTTATCGACGACCAATTCATCGACTGGCTTGAGTGCTGCGCCCCGCTGCACGACATCGGCAAAGTCGGCCTGCCGGACCATGTGCTGACCAAGGTGGGCGCCCTCAGCGCCGAGGAGCGGGCCGTCATGGAGGCCCACACGGTCATCGGGGCCGACGCCCTCAAGGGGGTGATCGAAGAACACGGCCTGGCCCTCAGCTTCCTGCAAACGGCCGTGGACGTGACCCGGCACCACCACGAGCGGCACGACGGCAACGGCTACCCGGACCGCCTGGCCGGGGACGCCATCCCGCTGTCGGCCCGCGTCGTCGCCGTCGCGGACGTCTACGACGCCCTGCGGTGCCGCCGCCTGTACAAGCCGTCTCTGCCGCACGCCGCCGCCATGCAGATCATCACCCAAAGCTCCCCCGGCCAGTTCGACCCGGCCATCCTGGAGACGCTGGCCCAAGTCGCCGGCCAGTTCGAGAAGATCTTTAAGGAAACGCCGGATTGAGCGGGGGCGAGGGGGAAATGCCCCGCCCGGCAGCGATCGTTTAGCCGCGACGCGGAGGCTTTGCGCAGCGGAGCGCGGGCTTCAGCCATGATCGCGATGGCCGCGAAAGGCAACCTAACCCCCCGGCCCCCTTCCCGAGGACGGGAAGGGGGAGCAAGCGGGCTTGTGTCTCTCGCCCAACGGTTGCTGATCGTTCGCGCGTTGACCGTCACCCACTTGCTCCCCCTTCCCGT
>JAYUGD010000861.1:0-3817 GCA_043767785.1 Zavarzinella sp.
CCGACGACCGGCGGGACGCCGGTCCCACGGCATCACCGAAACTGAAAATGCTCTAGAAGTCACGGCAGCCAAAAGGCCAACGCCGTCTCGTCAGCGGTCAGGCGGCCGATTACCCGTCCGGAACCAACAGGTAGCAGACATCGGTGACGATTTTGGACGGGTCGGTGTCCCATTCGGCCTGCCAATGGCCGTACACCTCCCAACTCGGGCCGGCCAACGAGCGCCCGTTGGCCGCGCACCACCGCTGAATCGCCTCGTGGGCCTCGTGCAGCGACCCGTACGGCCCGTGATGCGTCGTCGTGGCCACGGGGCCGGGCGGGGTCTCCGAGCCGACCACTTCGCCGGAGCCGGCGAACGGGCCGGCCAACTCGACGCCCACTTCCAAGTTGATCTGGCCGTCCCAGTAAACCGCGACGTGCCGGCCCGCCCCGTTGACTTGTTGCGCGCGGAGGACGCCCCACACGACCCCGCACGCCTCCGGGACGACCTTCACGAGTTCGTGCTGTCTCGCGCGACGGCGGACCACCGCCAGCGGGCGAGGGCCGAGTTGTTCAAGGCGGACATCGTATTCCATGCGACTGGCCTCCGCCGCCGACCGACACACTTCATCGTTACGCGAGCCACCAGATCAGCGCCGCCGCCCCGACCAACAGGACTTGGGCCACCAGCCCCGCCAAGACAATGTGCTGCGTCCCCTCGGTGAGTCGGTGCGGCCGATGCCGCAGTCAATGGACGTAAACCGGGACGGCCACATACCCCGCCGCGAGGCAGCAACCCACAAGCCACCACTTCATGCGAGCCGTTGCCCATTGCGTGCCGAACAAAAAGTTCACCTGCCGCTCCCGTCCGGGGGACTTGGCTTTCCGAAAGCCTGTCAGTGGGGGCGGTCAGGTGTAACGCCAAGTTCGGCGTCTGCGAGCATGTCCAAGTGGCCGCGGAATACCCGCCGCAGCCCCACCCACACGTCCGCCACCTGCTCCGGGCCGAGCCGCAGGGCCACGTCGAACCCGGTGACGCCGGCCAGCCCGCCGAGCTGCCGGGCGAGATCGACGGACAGCGACGCGGCACCCACGCGACAAGCGGCCACGCACCCGTAGTCGCCATCGGACTGGTCGTCGTGCTCCAGATGGATGCCCCAGTCGTCGTCCGACTCTTCGGCGTCCCGTTGGAACGTCAGGTAGTGCCCGTCGCCGGCCACCCCGCAGACGAGCGAGTACTCGTCGGCGTCGAAACCGCCCTCATCGGCCGTGAACGCGACACGCATCGAGTGCCCTCCCGCCGCCGAACAGTGTTTAGACCAACTCGCCGGGGCCGCACGGGTGAATGCCGGCAGCGTAAACCGCCGCGGCTCCGATTGGGACGGCCGGCACCCGCGTCGGTGCTCGCGGGACCTACTTTCCGGCGGTCACGCCGCGGGGGCCGGCGTCGTCACCGGCGCGCGTGGGGCGAACACGGCCTGCACCAGCAGCAGGCCGGCGCCGCAGACGAGGCAGCAGTCGGCGACGTTGAACACGGGCCAGTTGATGAGGTAGAAGTTCAGGAAGTCGCGCACGCCGCCGAACACGAAGCGGTCGAACATGTTGCCGGTCGTCCCGCCGAGGATCAGCCCGAGGGCGCCGCACAACAGGCGGTCCTTCGCGGTGTTCTTGCGGAACGCCCAAATCACGATGCCGACGGCCGCCAGCACGCTGACGACACCGAAGGTCAGGTTGGCGACCTCGCCGTGCTCCCCGCCCAAGCTGAACAGCGCCCCGTGGTTGACGCGCGGCGGGACCGGGCCGTTCCAGCGCGTCAGCGGGCCTTCGCACAGCAAGACTTGCGTCGGGTCCAGTTGGGCGAGTAGTTGGAACGAGCCGGGGATGATCTCGCGGGAGCCGGCCAGCCGGCCCGGCTCGTACAGCCAGTTGAACACGCCGTACTTGGTCGCCTGGTCGGCCGCGAACCCGAACAGGCCCAAGACGAGTAAGAGCCAACGGTAAGATCGGTCCGGCATGATGGTCTCGGCGACAAAACGGGCGGCGGGCGGGCCGGGGAGGACGAAACGTCTCTCGACAGTCTCCCTTCCTCTGCTATAAGCCGCGCGGCCCGGTTTCACAAGATGGATTGGCCGTCCGGACAGTATCGATGGGGCGGGTTGCGGGGGTTGGCGATGCTGCCCAAACTCTGGCGGTTGCGCCGAAAAAGCCGGCGTGCCGGGCGGCCGGCGTGCCGGTCGGGGGGGACATTCGGTTGACCGGACCTTTTCCGCCGGGAATGATTGTCCGGGGCCTTGAGCGAATCTGGGGAATTCGGGAATGTCGGGGCGGCCCGCCGCCGATTCCCCCGGAATATCGACAGGACCCGCCCGGCCCGTGCCGATACGTTGAAGAACCGTTTGCCGTCGGGGGACGGAAGTTGTCCATGCGATTCCTTACCGCGGTCATCATGCTGGCGTCGGGCCTGCTCCTCTCCGGGTGCATGTCCCCCGACCGCCGCGCCGCGCAGGAGCGCGACAACCGCCGGCCGCAACAACCGTCCAAAGACCGCAAGGACGATTCGCCGTGGTGGCAGGACAGCGGCTCCACGTCCAAGGCCAAGACCAAGATGACCGACTCCGTCGCCAAGACGGACCGCGAAACGATCATCGCCGGGGAAGTCGTCGAAGGGGCGGACCGCAAACGTCTCAAGGGCCGGACGTACATCGTCGTGAAGCCGGCCGAAGAGGCCGTCAGCAACGATCCGGCCCGCAAGGCCGGCGTCGGAGTCGAGACCGACGACGACGGCTACTTCTTCATGTCCGGGCTGGTGTCCGGGAAGACGTACATCCTCTCCGCGGTGCGCGAGTACGACGGCAAGAAGATAGCCGCCGAGATGATGATTAAGCCGCCGGCCGGCAACATCCGGCTGGAGTTGAACGACGACAAGATTTCCTCCCTCACGCCGCCGCCGCCGGCCCCCGCGGGCCAAGGCCCATTCGGGCCGGCCGACACCGCCGCGAAGCGCCCGCCGGCCGCCGCCGACGGCTGGGAACCCGGAACCGCGCCGCCCGTCGCCCGGCCGACGCCGCGCCCCGAGAGCATCGCCGGGCTGGACCCGATGAACCCGCCGACCGCCAACATTCGCCAAGCCCCGCCGCCGGTCCGGCCGTCGCCCGAGCCGCCGTCCCGCCTGCCGGCCAACCGCGTGCCGAACTTCATGCTCACGGACCTGACGGGCCGGGACTGGGAATTCCGCCAAGCCGCCGGCCGCCTCGTGCTGCTCGACTTCTGGAGTACGACGTGCGGCCCGTGCATGCGGGCCGTCCCGGCGATGAAGCGGCTGCAAGCCGACTACGGCGGCAGCGGCCTCGAAGTGGTGGCCGTCGCCTGCGAGCCGGACGCCCCGTTCGCCGAGCGCGTGAAGCCGGTCGAGGAGATTGCCCGCCGCAAGGAGATGAACTACCGCCCCTACGTCGAACGCCCCGGCCACGTCGGCGACGTGCAACGCCTCTTCAACGTGCAATACGTCCCGACGCTGGTCCTGCTCGACCGCCAAGGCAACATCCTCTGGCGCGGCGGCGCGACCGACACCGATTTGACGCGGGCCGAAGAGGTGATTAAGGCGTATCTGATGAAGCGGAATTGATCGCGGATCGCCGACGAGGTTTTGGTTTTCAGCTCCAACGGAGCGTCCGGTTGTAGCCAGGCCCGGAAGGGCCTGGAACCACGGGCGAACGAGGTTTTAGTTTTCAGCTCCAACGGAGCGTCCGCTTGTAGCCAGGCCCGGGAGGGCCTGGAATCGGAGCCATCAAACGACCAAGCCCTGAAGGGGCGGCCGGAACTGGGACGCAGTTCCGGCC
>JAYUGD010000862.1:0-3817 GCA_043767785.1 Zavarzinella sp.
TCTTTGGCGCCGTCGTCGATCACGGTCGCCGAGTTCAACTTGAACTGGCCGTTCAGGACCCCGACGGTCCGCAAATCACTGACCCGCTGGGCGGGCGTCAGATCGAGGCGGTTCCATTCTTGGAGCATCGCGGTCAGCACGTTGTTCTTGCCGTCGTGGGCGGTCGTGCCGCCGACGAGGATGTCCTCCCCGTCGTTGCCGAGAATCTTGTCTTGGCCGGCGCCGCCGAAAGCGAAGTCGCGGCCGAAGCCGCCGAGCAGGATGTCGTTCCCCGCCCCGCCGAGCAGGATGTCGGCCCCGGCGCCGCCGTCGAGATGATCGGCCCCGCCGTTGCCCCGCAGGATGTTCGTCCCGGCGTCGCCGACCAGCGTGTCGCCCCCCTGGCCGCCGGAGACGTTGTCGATTCCCCGGATTTGGTTGACGCCGGTGGCGACTCCCGTGCCGAGGTTCACGCTCACCCCGCTCGCCAGGGCCGAGTAGTCGAGCGTGTCGCCGCCCGCCCCGCCCGAGATGTCGCCGATCATCAGGCCGCCGGGGAGGAACCCGAAGTTGTTGCCCGCGTTGCCGCCGACCAGGTTCTCGATGCCGGCGAACGTGAGCGTCGCGTTCACCGTCCCGGCGTCCATGCCCGTGATCTTCCAGGCGTTAAAAGCGCCGCCGCCCGTGATCGTGTCGGCCGCCAAGCCGCCCACGAACTTCTCCGTGCCGAGGAACTTGCTCGTCCCGGTGGCCGATCCGAGCGTGAGGTCAACGGCGACCGGCGTGGAATACTTCGCGTAGTTCAGCATGTCGAGGCCGCCCTGGCCGTCGATCTGGCCGGAGACGCCCGCCCCGTCGCCGAACTGAAAGATGTCGGCCGCGGCCGTCCCCTTCAGGTTGTCGACGCCGGAAAAAGCCACGTTCAGGCCGGGCCGGGTGAAGTGGCCCGCATTGGAGCCGACCAAGTACCAGGCGCTGGCCCCGGAAGCCCCGGCGCCGGTGAGCGTGTCGCTCGCGGACCCGCCGATGACCGATTCGACCGCGGCGATGCCGCCGGTGGCGGTCGCCGCGCCGGCCCCGAGATCGACCGACACGGCAGTCGTGCGGGCGGAATAGTCGAGCGTGTCCGAATCGCCCTTCCCGTCGATCTTGCCGGAGACGCCGCCCGCCTGGGCGAAGGCGAAGTGGTCGGCGGCCGAGCCGCCCTTGATGTTCTCGAACGAATGGAAAGTGACGTCATTGTTGACGACGACGAGGTTGGGGCCGTTGACGGCCCAGTCGTTGGCCGTGTTCGCCCCGACGATCTGGTCGGAGCCGCCGCCGCCGGTGATGTCGGTGAAGTCGTTGAGCGTGCCGCCGACGCCGGTGGTCTTGTTGGTTTCAAGGTTGACCGTCACCGGCGTGTTGCGGCCGGCGTAGGTGACCGAGTCGGCACCGCCGCCGCCGTTGAGGTCGCCGGCCAGGCTGCCGCCGGGGCCGAAGGCGAAGGTGTCGTTGTCGCCGTAGATGGTTTCGATGCCCGCGAAATCGACGCCCCGGGAAACCGTGCCGGCCCCGGCCCCGGTCACTGCCCAGTCAAGAGGCTTTGCGTAGCCCGAAATCGAGTCGTTGCCGCCGCCGGCCTTGATCGACACCTGCACGGCGACATCCGTCCCCCGCACGCTGAAGTTGTCGTCGCCGCCGCCGGCAAAGATGTGGGCGTCCTGAATGTTGGCGTAATAAATGTCGGACAGCGTCAACTTCAGTTTGTCCTTCAGCAGGATGTAGTATTCCGGCGTGCTGTCGAAATCGTTGTTCTTGACGTTCAGCGTGTCGTTGTTGTTGCCGCCGTCGATATGGATGTCGCCCTTGATGCCTGCCATCGAATAGTAGTTCGAGAACAGTGCGTTCGGCGCCCCGAGGTTGACCGTGTCGTCGCCCGCGCCCGTGTCGATCTCCGCCGACATGTCACTCGGCAGTTCCTCCAGGCTGACCGTGTCGTTACCGTTGCCCGTCTGGACGACGATCTTGCCGACCGCCCCGAGCGGCCCGTTGAGCGGGAAGGAGCGAGTATCGGCGTTGACCTTCACTTTCAGGTTCTCGCCGACGACGGAGATTGTCACGACATCGTTGCCGACGCCGGTGTCGCCGTTGATCGTCAGCGTGCCGCTGCCCTGGTCGAAGCCAAGCAGGGAGTCGTTGTCGATGATGGTCCAGTCAATCGACGGCAAGTTGTTGCCGAAGTTGACGCGGAATTTTTCGTCCCCTTCGTGAATGCCGTCGTCGGTGACGGGGACGCTGACGTACTTGACAAATTCATTGGCCAAGAGCGTCACCGAGCCGGACGTGGCCGTGTAGTCGCTGTTGGCCTTGGCGGTCAAGTCTTGCGTCGAGTAGTTGGCGGAGCCGGCGGCCAGGCTGAAGTTACAAACCGGCACCTTGGCGACGCCCTCATGCTCGGTGGCGTGGTACTTGCCGTACACCTCCAGTATTTCGTTCTTGTAAGGCGCGACGCCGCCGTAGGGCAGCGGGCTTACCCAATAGGCGTTGGCGGCGACATACGGCTCGACGAGCAACCCGTTGTAATAGACGCCGAAGTGCAGGTGCGTACCGGTCGAATTGCCGGAACTGGCCATCAGGCCGATCTCGTCGCCGGCCTTGACGAAGTCGCCGACCTTCACCGAGGTGGAGTTCATTCGCATGTGGACATAGGCGGTCTGCCAGCCGTTGCCGTGGTCGATGATGATATGGTTGCCCAAGTAACCGCCGTCGGCGTCGGCCCCCAGTTCCGTGTCGTTGCGATCAAAGAAGCCGTCCGCGGCGCTAACGACGACGCCGCTGGCGGCGGCCATGATCGGCAGGCCGACATCCTGGGTGGCGAAACCGACGGCCGAGAAGTCCATGCCGTTGTGCTGGTCGTAAGTCCTGGCCTGGTCGCCGGTGTTGCCGACGTAATCGCGTTTCCCCGGCCCGCTGTCGAGATCGACGTAGTTCTGAATCTTCCAATCCAAGTTGGGCGCGCCCCCGGCCGGGGTGACAAATTTCTTCTCGCCGGCGTAGGCCGATTGAAAGGTCACCGGCGTGAACGAAAACGATTTGACGTTGTCGTTCTCGGAGGTTTCGGTCAGGAAGTGACCCGCGTCGAGTTCGACCTTGACGGAGTGCGCGCCGGACTTGACCACCCAGTCGCTCAAGAGGGTGTTGTCGTAATAACTGCCGGCGCCGGCCCCGCTGTTCATGAGGGTGGTGGAACGGGAAACGCCGTCGATGGTGCATTTCACGTCGTAGATGCCGTCGGTCGCCAAGCCCGTCACCGTGAAGTCGGCCCGGACGGAGACGAGTTGGCCGACGGCGGCCGAATCGAGGATTTTGCCCGTCGAATCGCACAGGGAGGCGGCGAAGACGGACAGGTTGGCCGGTTGCAGGCGGTCTTCGAGGGCGTCCAAACGGAGCCGCGGGCGGGTGCCGGGCGGCCGCGACGATTGGCGAACGATTTGGCGGAAAAAGCGATTCATGTCCGGCTCCGGAGGGCAAAGAATAGAGGGGTCAACGGCGGCGTCAGGAGAGTCAATTCATCAAGCCCCGGACGCCGGCGAATTAGCCGGACGATTTTGAGGGAAATCGGAAAAGGTGATTTTCGGCGGGCCGACTGGGGAAATG
Organism: Zavarzinella sp.; assembly: GCA_043767785.1. Taxonomy (GTDB): domain Bacteria; phylum Planctomycetota; class Planctomycetia; order Gemmatales; family Gemmataceae; genus Zavarzinella. Next base: position 3,619 of record JAYUGD010000862.1, read on the forward strand.
CCGTATCGGCTCGCGGCGCCGGGCAAACGAAATGGGCCGGGGGATGATCCCCCCGGCCCTGTTCGCGGTTCAGATTGGTCCCATTGACTCAATCACCACATAAAAACGAAAAATCGAAAGCCTTAACGAAGCGCCAATCGTCCGTCAACTGGATAAACCGATCATTACAGCATGGGCCGGCGACATCTGTATAACGACC
>JAYUGD010000863.1:0-3816 GCA_043767785.1 Zavarzinella sp.
CCGCTGCGCAAGCAAGGGGCAGCGACAGCTCGCATCGGGAAGTCGGCGCCCATGGAGGTCGCCGACCCTTGCTTGCGCAGCGGGCTATGTCTGACCGGGGTGAAGCGATTTTTCGCGGGGAGTTCGCGCTCCGCTCCGAAGACTCCGTGTCGCGGCTAAACAAATCCCGCTCACCACCCCGCCGTCATCGGGCGCGTGTTCCACTTCCGGTCGTAGTCCAACAGCGCCGGCGGGACTTTCACGTCGGCCCCGTAGGGGTACTTCGGCATCGCCCGGAACGGCAGCGGATGCACATTTCCGCTGGTGCCGGTGAAGGGGGCGGAGTCTTTGCAATAGCCCCATGTGCGCAGGACGAACGTGCGCTCCCAGCCGTCCGGCACGGGCGGCAGGTCGGCGGCGAAGCGGACGGTGACTTCGTCGCCGGGGCCGCAGATCACGTGGCGGTCGTCGGTCACGTTGAGCAGTTCGGTCACGTCGCCGGTGCGGGTGAGTTTGCCCTTCCATTTGGTGACGGCCACGGTTTCCGTTTTGGAATCGTCGTAGGCCACCGGGTCGGTCGGGCCGGCGGGCGGGATCTCGCGCATGAAGCCGCGGTGGGCCAAGTGGGCGGATGTCATTTTCGCGTGATGGACTTTGACGCCGGGCGTGGGCGACGGCGTCGGCTCGTCGGCGGGGAGGACGGCTTCCAGCGGGGCGAGGGCGATTTGGTCCCAGTAGATTTGCAGGTTGGTGCGGATGCGGAACTTGCCGCCGGCCGGCGGGAGTTTGCCCGTCACCTCGGCCGTCATCGTCTTGGGCAGGCCGGCCGGGAAGCCGATCTCGCCGACGGCCTCCCACTCGCCCTTGGCGTTGGTCCGCTCCAGTAGCGGGGCCTGCATCTTCACGCCGGCTTGGTCGGCCGCGAAGATCGACTCGGGGTACGGGTAGTCCGTCCACCCGTGCAGGACGAGGAACCAACGCTGGCCCGGTTTGGCATCCGTCTCGCCGAAGTCCAACTCGACGGAGTGATCCTCGGCGAAGCCGAGCCACGAGCGGCGGGCGAAGGTGTCGGCCGTCTTGCCGTCGCGGTCGCGCACCTTGGCGGTGATGTCCGCGCCGCGGTGGTCGCGGGCCGTCTTCGGCAACAGCCAGTTGCGGAAGGCGAGCAGCTCTTGCGACGGCGGCGGGTCGGAGAAGCGCTCGTCGGGGAAGACCTTCCAGTCGGCCGGGTGGTCGATGGCCGTGAGGCGGGCGCGGTCGAGGTACATCACCTCGTCCATCGGCTCCGCGAGCTTCAACACGTACTGGCCGTCCTTGGGCTTCAACTGCCGGGCGGTGAATTGCAGGGACTCCTCCGGCCGCGGCGCGCGGTAGGAGCCGTCGGCGGTCATCTCGCCGACGGAGCCGCCGCCGAGGCAGTCGGTGACGTAGGCAAACTTCTCGCCGTCCCACGTCATTAGGACAGGGCAGGAGACTTGCTTGCGGCTCATCTCGGCGACGCGGTGCGACTCGCACGCGGTCCGGTTCGGCTCGGCCTGCGGCACGCCGTCCGGCCAGCGGATGCGGATCACGTCGGCGGCATCGTTCTTGCCGATGCCCAGCGTCAACGGCAACAGCGACTGCCCCGGCCCGGACGACAGCGTGACGTGTTCGACGGACGTGGACAACTGCCCCGCCAGCGCCCACACGCGGCAGCCGATGCCGTCCGCGTTGGTCCGCAGGCTGTTCCCCTTGTCCTGCCGCCCCGACGGGGCGACGCGCACCGCCCGGTTCCCGTTCCCCAAGTTTCGCCGCCAGCCGAGGCCTTTGCCTTCAGACCAGTACAGCAAGTCGGGCTGGCAGTCGCCGTCGATGTCCACGACGGCGACGGCAATGATGTCCGGCGGGAAGCCGTCGGCCGGGCCGAAGGGGTCATCTTTGGCGACGAACTTGCCCCCCTCATTGTGCAACAGCGCCGGCCGGGCCGGCTTGCCGGCCTCGGGGGCGGTGAGGCCAACAATGTCCGTCGCTCCGTCGAGGTCAATATCGAAGGCGACCGCTTGCATCAGGCGCGGGCCGGCGAGTGCGTCCGCGGTGAACTTGGGGACGGCCGGCGTGTCGTCCGCGGACAGCAAGACCGGCGGGCCGTCCTTGGCGAGCATCAACACTTCGGAGCGGTCGTCCCGCTGCGTGGTCAGCGCCAAGCCGGCCAGCCACGTCTTGCCGGCCGGGGCCGCCGGCGGGCCGACGTGGAAGCGCAGTAGGCGGTCGTTGTAAACCGGCCGGGGTTGGCCCTCAATTGTGACCAGCAAGTCCACGTCTCGGTCGCCGTCGAGGTCGGCGATCATCACGGCGGTTACCGGCTTCCCGGTCACTTCCTTGGGCAACGTCTCACACCGCTTGAACTTGGCCGTCAGCGGGGGCGCGTCCTTCGCCTGCGGCCCCATCGGGGGGGCTTCGCCGACGTTGAGCATGACGACGAGGCCGTTCATGCCGCCCTCCTGCCAAGAATCGAATGCCAGCACCAAGTCGAGGTCGCCGTCTTGGTCGATGTCCACCCATAGACAGGACCGGCAGAAGCCGTTGAGCTTGCCCAACCCGGCGGCGGCGGTCACGTCCGTGAAGCCTTTGCCGCCATTGTTGCGGTACAGGGCGACACGGTCATATCCGGCAAGGATCAAGTCGGGGAAGCCGTCGTTGTTGAAGTCGCCGACGCACGCGGCTGAACACGACGGGCTGTCAATCAACCCATATTCTCGCGTCACGTCGCGGAACGCCCCGTTCCCCTCATTGTGCAGCAAGAGGTTGCGGACGCGGCCCTTCTCGACGACGGCCATCGGCAGGAACACATCCGGCTTGCCGTCGCGGTCGAAGTCCAAGAGTGTCATTGCCCCGCCGACGGGTTCGTGAGACACCCTCAACCCAAGGCCGATCCCTTCCCACGTCACGCCTTCCGGCAGCGTGACCTTTAGCTGTGGGTCGGCGGCGAACATCGGCAGCGGGCCGCCGGCCGGGCGGGGGGCGGCGGCGTCGCGGCCGATCAGGTCGCCGTACTTGCCCATCTCCGTGTACTTGATGTCGAACGGGCTTTCCCAGTTGGCCTCGCCGAGGGCGTTCATCTCGGCCAACAAAGTCTCTTTCTTTTTCTGGTCCGGCTCCTGCATCGCCACGGCGTAGCGGGCCGCCCGCATATACGGGTTACGTTCCAGAGCCTTGCGGAACGCTGCCTTGGCTTCGGGGGACTCCCGCCCCTTCGGGTGGGTGTCGCCGAACTTGTACCACGCTTGGGCGTCGGCCGGGTCGATCCTGGTGACGGCCTCGAAATACGGGGCCGACTCCGCTAACTGGCCCCGGTACGACAGAATGATGCCCAGGTTGTAATTGGCGTGAGCGTCGTTCGGGTCAGCCGCCAGCAACTCCTTGAACACGGCCGTCGCCTTGTCCAGGTTGGCCGGCTCGGCGGTGTTCAGCAGGGCGATGCCCAGATTCACTTTTCCCGGCCGCCAGTCCGGCGCCTTGTCCACGACTTCCTGGAAGATCGCCGCCGCCTCGTCGAACTTCGTCATCTGGTCCATCACCCCGATGCCGCGGTTGTTGAGCCGGGCGATGGCTTCCATGTCCACGGCCGGCTTCTCCGGCTTCTTCCACGGCTTCCAGAAGAAGACGCCGACGCCGACAGCGATGAGGAGCAGGGCGAAGATGGGGAGCCGGAGGCGGCGGGAGGGGGTTGGCATGGGGGAAGGACTCGGGATGATGATGAACAAGCGGCGACGGTCGTTGAACCGCTAAAAACCACGGGCTAGCCGCCAACCTAACCCCCCGGCCCCCTTCCCGAGGACGGGAAGGGGGAGCAAGCGG
>JAYUGD010000864.1:0-10450 GCA_043767785.1 Zavarzinella sp.
GGCTTGGGTGGAGCCTCCGCGCCCCACGTCAGCGGGCTTGGCCGCGGCGGGGCGGTCGGCGGAAGGGGCATCGTGCGGAATCGTTCGACGCCGAGGACCTCGTGCATGACGCGGTAGATCTTCACCGACGCGACCTCCCGCCCCGGCCGCCCGTACCGCTTGGCGAAGTGGTTGGCGAACGACGGCAGCGTCTGCCGGATGACGGCGTCCGTCGGCTGGATGTACTGTTGGGCGTCCGGGACGTTCCCCTTGGGGATGCGCCGGAGGTCGCTCAGCCGCCGGACGTTAGCCTTCTGCAATTCCTCCGGGAAGGTCGTGTTGTACCCCTGCTGCATTTGGGCCACCTGCTCGGCCAAGGCGATGCGGCGGTAGAACGACAGCCGCATCGGGTCCATCGTGTCCCGGTTCCGCCGCGGGATCACGACCCAATCGGTGTCTTTCGGCGCCACGCCGGTGTCGCCGGCCTCAGCCGCGGCGGGGTCTGGCGCGTACTTGAGCAATATCCACAGTTCGCTCGGCGGCCCAGGCTCCGGGGAGTAGAAGTGGTAGGCGTTGTTGATGTACAGGAACTGGGAGTGGAACCGCGTCACCCGGCGCCAATACTCGTCCACGAGGAACGGAGTCGGCGGCGGCGACAGGATGGAGGCGAGGATGCCGGAGAAATAAAAGGTCATCAAGGCGAAGATCGCCGGCAAAAGTACACGCATCGGCATTCGGGTGAAGCCGGCCGCCGCGAAAGCGACCGCCCCGATCACGCCGCCGAGCAGTTGAAAGGAGTCCCACGAATTCGGCACGGCCGCATACCACGACCGGATGGGCTTCAAGATCATCCAACTAATGTTTTCCGGGGGGTGTGTCCCCGCCCCGTAACAGAGAACCCCGCACACGCCGAGTGGGAGCCAACTCAGCCAGTCCCGCGGCCGCATGCTGGCGGCGCTCCCCGCGAGGATCATGCCGAGGCCGGCGGCGAGCAACCGCGGGGCGTCCGACCAATGCGGGTCAAATCCTTTCGCCGGCGCGCCGAGGGCAAGCCCCATCAGCAGGCCCAGAAGCGTAAACCCCGCCCCGGCGAGGCCCACTGTCAACACGCGGGGCCGCGGCGAGGGGGGTTCGTTCACTTCGGGCGGCACGATCGAGTCGCTCGTCATGGTGGTCGCTCCGGACGCAATTCAGTTCTGTCTTATCGACCGCCGACTGGTTTCGGCGTGAATGATGCAAGGCCGCCCGGCGCTAAATGATTCGCCGGCCGTCGAATGAGAAACCGCACGGTTATTCCGTGCATCACCGTAACGCCTTTTCATCGGCGGCGTTGGCGTCTCGGCTGCTGGTAACCCTTACAATCGTTACGACCGATATTGCCGGGCGATCACTCCGCCCAACCGATCCTAAATTCTTGAATGGTCGGCACTTTCGCTATTGACGGCCCAAGCTCCATCATTTACCATTTTGCGTAACCGGCTTAGACGCCGTAGATTTCCCACCTGCTCACACGATGAATGATTCACCCCTGTTTGTAAGAGGATCTTGGCCGGGACGGCAAATTGGGTGAGGATGTCTGAGCTTCAGGACGAAGACGCGAAATGCCGTCTGGTCGAGGTTTCTTGCACCCTTTGGAGGTTTTGTAGCGATGTACAGTATCGTCATGGTCGCCGCGATGGCCGCCGCCCCGGAAGCCCCCTCCGCGGGCTGTCTCAAAAGCCTTTTCTGCTGTCCTAAGCCGGCCGTCGCCTGCGCTCCGGCCTGTGCCCCGGTGGCGGTTCAATCATGTGCGCCGGAGTGTGCCCCGGCCTCTCGCGGCTGCGGGTTCTGCGGCATCGGTGGCAAACTGCGTAGCTGCTTCGGCAACCTGTGTCACAAGCCGGCCCCGTGCCCGCAACCGTGCGCCCCAGTCGTGACCGAATGCAACTCCTGCCCGACGGTTGCCGTCGCCCCGCCGGTCGTTGTCCAGCCGGTCCCGGTTCCGACGCCGGTCCTGGTTCCGGTCCCGACTCCCATGCCGAAGGTCATTCCGGTCCCGACCCCGGCCCCGAAAGTGATCCCGACACCGACGCCGAAAACGGTGCCGAACCTCGGGCCGACGCCGGACGTGAAGCCGGCCATCCCCGCCGACCCCAAGGCACCGAAGGCTGACGTCAAGCCGGCCATCAAGGTCGAAGGGAAGACGGAAACGAAGGTTGACATCAAGCGGTAAGGCCGCCGGCGTGTTAAGCTAAGGATATCCCGCAACTCACGGCAAATGCCGTGGGTTGCGGCATTTCCACGTCCGACTTTTCCCGCTTCGGGCACCGTCCGGGGGAAACGTGGGTTGTACGGCGGCTGGCGCGAGTTATAATCCGCGCAGGTAGGCCCCGTGAAAGGGCGAGTCTGTCGCCGTCGCTCATGCACGCATCGCTGTACCGCCCCCCGATGGAAGGCGTGTCCCTGCACCTGTTCCGCCGGCCGCTCCACCCCGAACTGTTCGAGACGCTCGCCACGCGGGTCGTCCGGAAGGACGACTACACGCTGACCGTGCGTATCACGCCGGCCGGCCATGTGCTCACGTGGCAAACCCAAGCCGTCACCCTGACGGAAGTGACCGCCGCCCGCGGCCAAGAGCTTCCCGAACGCGGGCATGTGTGGCGCCATCGCATGCGGGGTGAGCATTCGGACGTCTTTCGCGCCTCCGCGGCCGTCAGTTACCAGATGAACACGCACACCGAGATTCTGCCGGCCGCGGTGTTTCTCCAACTGCACGAAGAACTGCTCAATGACGGTAAGAAGCGGGGGTTCCTTCACCTGTTCCACCCGGCGCATCGCTTTGCCTTGACGCCCTTGGGTTACGTGACGGCTGACGCCCGCGCGGGGTGCCTCGTGGTGAACACCTTCCACACGTTTCCGGAAGAGTCCGCCATCATTCGGACGCAGACGCTGATCGAACGGGTGTAGCGGCGGGCCGGGACGATTCCCGGCGGTTCCTCGTCGCGCGCGACGTGCTTTCCTAGATCATCCTTGCGCGGGCCGGCGGGCGACGAGCGAGGTGGGCATGTTCCCTGGAGCGGCGACGCTTGACCAACTGACGGCCGCCCTCTCCCGCGATTTGGCGCTCTTCCTCCCCGAACTCATCTTGTGCGGGTGTATCCCGCTTTTGTTGCTCTGTCGCATCCTCGCCCTTGGCAGAATGTTGTTGCTCGCCCCCATCGCCCTGTTGGCCGCCGCGACGGCTCTGGCGTTCTGTTTGAACACGCACCCCCCGGAAACGGGCGGCGAGCACATCTTCGGCAAGATGTTGGTGGTCGATCACTTTGGGCTTTCCGTCCGGGCCGCTCTCCTCGCCTATCTCGTCCTCGCCATCGCCCTCGGCATGGTGACCAAAATCCCGGACCGTGAAGACGCGGCGGACTTTTTGACCCTGCTCCTCGGCGGCGTGGTCGGGCTGATGCTCATGACCTCGGCCGCCCATTTGCTGATGGTGTTCATCGCCGTCGAAATGGCGAGCCTGCCCTCCTACGCGATGGCCGGATTCCTCAAGGGGAAGCGAACGGCCGGGGAGGGGGCGTTGAAATACGTCGTTTTCGGGGCCGCCGCGTCTGGGACGATGCTCTACGGCATTAGTTTGGTGGCCGGGGCCGTGGGAACCGGATCACTGCAGCAAATCGCCTTCGACATGACGTACGCCAGCCACACCGTCCCATTCGCGGCTCACGCGGGTATTGTCCTGATCTTCGGCGGGATGTTGTTCAAGCTCTCCGCCGTGCCGATGCACTTCTGGTGCCCCGACGTGTTCACCGGGGCGGCCGCCGAGGTCGGGGCGTTCCTGTCGGTGGCGTCCAAGGCCGCGTCTCTTGCCCTCGCCGCCCGCTTATTGTTCTCCCTCGGCGGCCTCGGGGACGGCCACGCCGACGTCCTTTCCGCGGGGTGGGGCGTCATCGCCGCCGTCACGATGACGTGGGGGAACTTGGGGGCGTTCGGGCAAGCGAATGTCAAGCGCCTGTTGGCGTACTCGACCATCGCCCACGCCGGCCTGATGATGATGGTGCTGACCGCGTTCGATTACCGGGCCGTTACGCCACTCCTTTATTACATCGTCTGCTATTTGTGCATGAATTTTGGCGCCTTCGCCGTCGTCGCTCTGGTGCGCAACGCCACCGGGTCGGAGGAGATGGAAGCGTACAACGGCCTCGCGCGGCGGGCGCCGGTGTTGGCCGGCGGGATGACCGTCTTTTTGCTGAGTCTCTTGGGGCTGCCGCCGTTGGCCGGCTTCGCCGCCAAGTTCCAAGTGTTCGCCCACCTGTTTGAAAACGCCCGCCACGCGGAAGACCCCCATTTTCCGCTTCTTTCGTGGGTCTACGGCGGCCTGTTGCTGGCGGCGGCCGTCAACACGGCCGTCAGCGCGGGCTACTACATCAGCCTGATTCGCCGCATGTATTTGGAAAATGCCGCGGAAGACCGCACGCCGCTCCCCGCGCCCATCGGCGGCCGGGTGATTGTCGGTCTGCTCGTCGGCGGCGTCGTTGCCTTGGGCGTTTGGTGGAACCCGTTGACCGAGCAGGGCCGCAAAGCCGCCAAGTCGTTCCAAAATCTGTCGGCGAAAGAAATACGCGAGGAAGCGGGTCGCCCATGACGGCGGATCAACTGGAACGACTCCGCGAAACGTATCGCCGCGAAGGTCTCGGCCTGTTGCAATACGCCCGGCAGACAACGCCTTTCGCCAAAAGAGCCGACCGGCCCGTGGTCGCGCGCGTGCTTCAGATGGGCGGAGAAGAGGGGAAGATTTTGGAGAAGATGGCCGACCAATTGCTGGCCGGTCGCACGAACGCCCCCATGCTGGGGGGATTCCCGTCTGCCTTCACGAACTTCAACTATTTCGACGTTTGGAAATTGCTGGCCTTGTTGATCGCGGACGCCGAACGGTTGATCGGGTGTTTGCGGGAAGAAGTGTCTAACGGAATTCCGGGCCTGCCGAGTGAGTTGCTGGCCGTGAAACAGGCGAATTTAGCCGAGATGAAAGCGCTGGCCGCCATCCGCAAGGCTCACGGGGTCAGCAGTTTAACGGCCGCTTGAAAATAGGCCGTTTGGTCGTCGGTCAGTCCGAGTGACGCGGCCCGCAGCCGGGCCTCGTCGTGCGTCAGGAACTCGGCGGTCCGCAAGTGGAGATACCACACGGCCGCCGCCAAGTTTCCGTCCGTCGCGTATACGAACATCGGCCGGCTGGCCGAGTCGCCGATTAGTTGATTAAACTCGTCGATGAACGCCTTGCTGATTCCCTCCGGCGTCACTTCCCAACTCACGAATTTGAAATCCCGCTTCTCCGCCTGCCGGCGGTCGGTCGTGTCGTCGTCGGCCGGCTTTCGCAGAAAAACGACGGTCTTGTATTCTTTGGCGCGGAGCCAATCCAGCCCCCCAATCTCCGGCCGCAAGCCGGCGCTGACGCCCTCTTTCACTTTGGCGAACCCGGCAATGCCGAGCGCCGGCGCGGGGGCCGGCTTGAACGATTTGGAAATCAGCGGCTCAGGGGTGATCGATTCGCTTGGCTTCGGCGGCGGCGCAGACGGGGAGACTTCCGGAGGGGCGAAAAAGTCGGACGTTGATTTGCCGCCGGGGGTCATCGGTTCGGGCGTCAGCAATTCGACGCCGCCGCCACTTCCGCGCGGGACCGGGCCGATGGGCGGGGGGCCTTCGGGGATGTTTTGCGGCGGCAGCGTGTAGGCGGGGCCGTTGGAACCGTAGCCGCGCGGCGGGTTGTCGCGGCGGTGGAAATAGCGCCCGCACCCGCAAAGCAGAACGCAGCCGGCGGTCATCGCGAGCAGGGGAAGGCGGGCGGTCATGGCGTCTCTCCGCGGGGCACTCTCCGCTAGGTGATTGTAAAACGCACAAACATATTCCGACTCGGCTTGGCCGGCGAAACGGGCGAACACGTTCACGGCTTGGAGGAGTTGTGACGGTTGCGCGGATTAGGAAGCGTTCCGGCCGGCCGGCCCCGCCTCGGCTTCCCGCGCCAAGACGCGCAGGACGGCCGCCGAGTACCCGCTTTCCCGAAAGCAGGCGGCCACGCAGCCGTCATCAGAAAGCAGGCCGCCCAACAAGTCGAGCGGCCGAATCAGGGGCGGGCTGAGATCCGAGGCATGATTGGCGGCGGCGCGAATCAGCTTGATCGTGTTCGTCGAACAAAACTCGCGGTGCAACCGCACCCGCGGGGAATCCTTGCTGGCCTGCGTGAACATGCGGACGAACTGGCGGTACATTTTCGCAGGGGTGGTTTCCAACGATTCGCACCAGCGAGCCACCGAGTCGTCCGGGGTGGCCATCAGTCCGATGAAGACGTGCGGCGACCGCAGCGTCTCCCACTTCGTCTCCGCGGCGGCTTGGCAGGCATGCCGCAACATGGCCCAGGACACCGGCAAGAATCGGCTCTCGTCCAGCGGGCCGCCGGGCAGAAAAACGTCATTCATGGGAGAGGCGGGACTCATAGCCAACTTTCGGATGATGCAACTTATGCCACCTTTGGCGGTTGTGCAACGAATCCCGCTGGCTTTCTCGGACACGGAACGTATCGCGTTTGATTCGCCGACGTGTCGTTAATGGCAGGGGGTCAAAATTGATGGCTCGCGCGAATCAGAAATCACGACTTCAACGACAATTCCGTCGGTATGATGTCCCATGACGATGGCGTAACCAGTCGGAATACGAAGGATTTGGTGTTTGCTGAGGACATTCCTGACGTGAGGGCCGATGTATAATTCATTAATGGCGCCCACCTTCGCCGTTCAGGAGAGCGACTGATGCCCACTTCTGACAATGCGGCCGCCGATTCGGAAGACGACGGCCACTCCGTCGCGTACGGCCAGAAATCGGCGAAGGTCGTCGAGAGTGGCGACGAGTCGCTCGACGCCGACCGCTGCATGGAAATTTACCGGCTGATGGTGCGGACGCGGGCGCTGGAGGAGCGCACCATCAAGATGTCCAAGTCGGGGGAGGGGTACTTTTGGGTCGGCGGCCCCGGGGAAGAGGCCGTCAACGTCGGCATCGGGCTGTTGATCAAAAAAGGGCAGGGGCCGGCCAACGATTATCTCCACCTCCATTACCGGAACGCCGGGGTTCTGTTGGCGATGGGCATGCCCATGGTCGATCACCTGCGGCAGATGGCGATGACCGTTACGGACCGCCACTCGATGGGCCGGAACTTCGTCGGCCACTACGCGATCCCCGAGTGGAACGTCGTCCCCATTTCCAGCGTGATCCAAGTCCAATTCACGATGGCCGCCGGCACGGCGATGGTGCAGAAGCGGTACGAGAGTGATGGCGTCTCCGTCGTCGTCGGCGGGGACGCGGGCACGGCGCAGGGCGACTTTGCCACCTGCATGATCTGGTCGTCGCGGCCGGGCAACGAAGTCCCGGTCGTCATGGTCATCACGAACAACGGCTACGGCATCTCCACCCCCGCCCACACACAGCATTCCGAAGAACACATCTCGGACCGGGCCGTCCCGTTCGGCATCCGCTCCGAACACGTCAACGGCAACGACCCGGTGGTGACGTGGAAAGCTCTGGAACGGGCGTTCCACTACAGCCGACGGACGCGGCGACCGTATTTGTTGGAAGCGACCGTCTCCCGCTTGCACGGCCACTCGTCGTCCAGCGGGGCCGCCCGCGTGTCCAACGAGCCGGACACGCTGAAACTGTTCGAGGACCAGTTGATCGCCCAAGGCGTCCTGCACCGCGAACTGGCCGAAATGATCCGCCACGACGCGGCCGAGGAGGCGGAGGCGGCCGTCGAGCAAGCCGTCTCCGAGCCGAAGCCGACGGCCGCCGACGTGGAGAAGCACACCTACGCCCCCAGTCCGGTGGACCAAATTTACCCGGACGATTTCACCGGCCTCCCGCAGTAAACACGATGGCAACGCTCGTCCAAGCCGTCCGCCTCGCGCTCCATTACGGGGAAACCCACTTGGGCGTGACCGACATTTTCGGCGAGGACGTCGGCCCCCCGCTCGGCGGCGTCTTCACCGCCACCCAAGGCTTGAAGACCGCGTGGAACTCCCCTCTCGACGAGCGCGGCATCGTCGGCACGGCGATGGGCCTCGCCTTGGCCGGGGCCAAGCCGGTGTTCGAGATTCAGTTCTGCGATTACGCCTTCAACATGATCGACCTGCTGAAACTGGCGGGAAACACCCGGTGGTCCAGCGCCGGCGCGTATGAAATGCCCCTTGTGATGATGGCCCCGACCGGGGCCGGTATCCGCGGGAGCATTTACCACTCCCACTCCTACGAGAGTTGGGCCTCCCGCCTCGCGGGGTGGAAAATCGTCATGCCGTCGGACGCCTTGGACGCTTACGGCCTCATGCTCTCGGCCATCGTCGATCCCAACCCGGTGATGGTGCTGCTGCCAAAGGCTCTCTTGCGAGTCCGCGGGGACAAGCTCATTCCCGGCGAGCCGGCCGACTTGGCGGAATTAAACCGCCGAATCGACGCCCCGTTGGGCGACCGCAGTAATTGGCAGCCGGACTGGCCGGCCGTCAAAGAGCATTTTGTCCCCATCGGCTCCGGCGAGTTAATGCGGGAAGGCCCGACGGCCACCGTCTTAAGTTACGGCCGCCTGCTCCCGATCTGCGTGCAGGTCGCGGACGAGTTGAAAAAGGCCCGCGGCATCGCGTGCGACGTGATCGACCTGCGGAGCATCTTCCCCTACGACTGGCCAATGATCTCCCGCAGCGTGCGCAAGACGGGCCGCGTGTTGATCGTCAACGAAGACACCGAAGTGACGAACTTCGGCGAACACCTCCTGCGCCGGGTCGTGGAGGAACATTTTTACGACCTGCTTGTGCGGCCCCGGATCGTGCAGGGAAAGCACCTGCCGGGCATCGGCCTGAACCCGGTGTACGAGAGCAACACCGTCCCGCAGCCCGACCACATTCGGGCCGCGCTGCTTGCCCTCGCCACGGACCCGGCGTAACCCTACCCGTGACACCGGCCGACCGCGGAGCGCTGCCATGGACTTCCCGTTGCCCGAACTCGGCGAAGGCGTTTACGAGGCCGAGCTGATCCGCTGGCTCGTCGGGCCGGGGGACACGGTCAAGCGCGGGCAAGCCCTCCTCGAAGTGATGACCGACAAGGCGACGATGGAAGTGCCGTCCCCGTTCGCCGGGAAAATTCTCCGCGTCGACGGCGAGGCCGGGCAAAAACTGCTTGTGGGCGAAACGGTGTTGGCCTACGAGCCGACCGGCGCCCGCGGGGAGCCGGCCAAGGTCGCGGAGACCAACGGCGAGTCGTTTAGCCCCGTGGCGCCGAGCTTGGCCGCCAACGGGGACGACAAGCGCTCGGACTCGAACATGGCCGTCGCGTCGCCGTCCGTGCGGCACTTGGCGCGGACGCTCGGCGTCGATCTCGGCAAGATTCGCGGCAGCGGCCCGGCCGGGCGCATTCTCATCGACGACCTCACGAACTTGCTGAACCGCCCCGCCGACGCCCCCGCCAAGCCGGCCCCGGCCGCCCACCGGCTCGACTTCGGCCAACCCGGCGCGCGGATCAAGATGACCGGCCTGCGGCGCCGTATTGCCCTGCACATGGTGGACGCGACCCGCCGCATCCCGCACTACTCGTACATGGACGAGTGCGACGTGACGGACATGGTCCGGCTCCGCCAATCCTTGCGCGATCCCTGCGCCAAGGCTGGCGTGAAGCTCACCTACTTGGCGTTCGTCATCAAGGCCGTGACGGCGGCGCTGAAAGAAGTGCCGTTCGTCAACGCCTCGCTGGATGACGACGCGGAAGAGATCATCCTGCACGAGCGCTACAACGTCGGCGTGGCGGTGGCGACCCCGACGGGGCTGGTCGTCCCCGTGATCCACGACGCGGACAAGAAAGACCTGTTCGCCGTCGCCAAGGAATTAGAGCGGTTGAGTTCGGACGCCAAGGCGGGCAAGATTCGGCTGGAAGACTTGAAGGGGGGGACGTTCACGGTCACGTCCATCGGCAACATCGGCGGGCTGATTTCCACGCCGATCATCAACCACCCCGAAGTCGGCATCCTCGGCATCGGCAAAGTGGTCCGGCGGCCGGTCTACGATGAACACGACCAGATCCGGCCGGCCGACATGATGTACCTATCATTCTCGTTCGACCACCGCGTCGTCGATGGGTCCGTGGGGGCCACGTTCGGCAACGCCGTCAAGCGACATTTGGAAGGCCCGGGGGCGATGTTGCTGCCGAGTTAATTTGCCCGACGGGTGTGGCAAATTTTTCTGGCGGCCGTTGGAAGTGGTTTTTTTGATCCCGGAGGGATCACAGCCATTAGCCGGTGGTTGAGCGAAGCGACACCACCGGAACACCCGCACAGGAAACCGACCCCGGAGGGGTCGCAGCAACTGGCAGGTGTCCCAGGGCCTACGCACTTGATTTCCCCGAGGAATCCATCGCCTGACTGATAATTTTTTCCAAATAAGCCGGGTCCCATCCGGCGAGTTCTCGCGTTCCC
>JAYUGD010000865.1:0-1231 GCA_043767785.1 Zavarzinella sp.
GGGAAGCCGTCCACGATCACGCCGTCCTGGTACTTCGGGTCGAGCAGTTCTTCCAGCAGCAGCCCGATCACTTCCCGGTCGCCGACCATCTGCCCGGCGTTCTTGATCGCGACGGCCTGCGGCGTAGTGAGCAGCGCGCTGATGACGACGGGCGGGGCCGTGATGTCGCGGGCCTGCGCGATGAACGGCGTATTAGTCCCCTTGCCGGCCCCCGGCGCGCCGCCGAGCCAAATGAACTCGCGCGGGAAGCGCAGGGCGTCCCGGCCGTGCTGGGCTTCCAAGTCGGCCCACACGGCCGAAAAGATGAGCTGCGCGTCCTTGATCTCCAGGTCCGCGCCGGCCACGGGCGGCATGCCGGCGGGGATGGGGGTGGGTTGACTCACGGGGACTCCGGCGTTGAGAGGAAACGGGAATCAGTCATGGTCAGTCGGGGAAGCGGACCGCCATCACCCACCACGGCATCGTGCCGACGGTCATCGTGGTGAGGCGGGTCAACGCGCCGGTCTTCTCGTCAATGCGGGACGTGGCCAGTTTCCCGGAGGTTTCGCCGGCCGCGTACAGGAACTTCCCGTCCGGCTCAATGTCGAACGACCGCGGGTTCTTCTCCGTGGGCGCGTGGCCGGCCGCCGTCAACAGGGTGTCCCCGCCGACGCGGAAAATCGCCAGCGTGTCGTCCCCGCGATTGGCGACGTACAGGAATTTGCCGGACGGGTGCAGGCGAATCTCCGCGCAGGATTTCGGGCCGGCGTAGTCCTTTGGCATCGTCGAGATTGTTTGCAAGGCGGTCAACGTCCCGGCCGTCTTGTCGAGCTTGTACGCAGTCACGCTCGCGTCCTGCTCGTTATCGACATAGGCCGTCGTCCCGTTGGGGTGGAACACCAGATGACGCGGGCCGGTGTTGGCGCCAGTTGGGAGTTTCGGCGCCTCATTGGGCGTCAGTTTTCCAGTCGCGGCGTCGAAACCGAACTGGAAGATCACGTTCGAGCCGGTGTGACAAACGAGGGCGAATTTGTTGGCGGAGTCCAGATTGACGGAATGGGCTTTGTCAGCCGTCGGCAGGCTCTGCACTGGCTTCTCGCTCAGGCGGCCGTCCTTGTCGATGGCGTTCACCGTCACCTTGGCGGCCACGTAGTAGGCGCAGAGCAAGAATTTTCCGGTCGCGTCCGTCGAGATGTGGGCCGGGTCGGCCCCCGCCTCCACGGTGTTGATCGCCGTCAACTTGCCCGTGGCC
>JAYUGD010000866.1:0-10450 GCA_043767785.1 Zavarzinella sp.
CAGGAGATGAGCGGGCTGGAACCCGGCCAGGTGGCTAGCATCAGCGTCCTCGACTTCTTTCCCGAAAGCGAGCGGGACCGCATCGTCAGCATCATCACCCACTCCGAGGGTGGGGACGAGGTGGTCGCGGACACCTATTTCCGGCACTTGCGAACCGGCCAGTTGATCCCGGTCTCGTGGTCCTTCCTGAGACTGCGGGACACGAGCGGAAACGTCAGCGGGTACGCCACCGTGACCCGTGACCTCACCGAGCGCAATAAAGCCGAGGACTTGCTGCGTGCGAGCGAGGAGCGGCGGAGGCTGGCCCTCGACGCCGCCGAACTCGGCACGTGGCATGTCGAGCCGGCGACCCGTGCCACGAAGACCGATGCCCGGTACCGGGCCATCTTCGGCACGACTGAGGAGTGGACGGACTGCCTGCAGGCGGTCGCGGTTATCCACCCCGACGACCAGCCAGCAGTGCTGGAGGCGGTGGCAACGGCAACCCGGCTGGAAGATCCAACCCCATACGCCATCGAGTACCGGATCGTTCACCCGGACGGGTCGCTGCGCTGGGTGCTCGCCAATGGGCGGTCGAGCTTCGAGGGCGCCGGCCCGACGAGACGGGTGGTGAGTTTCGACGGCACCGTGGCCGATATCACCGACCGCAAGGCGAGCGAGGAGGAGCGCGAGCGGTTGGTCGCCCGCCTTCGAGAGCAGGACCGCCGCAAGGACGAGTTCCTCGCCACCCTCGCTCACGAACTCCGCAACCCGCTGGCCCCGATCCGCAACGGCCTCCAAGTCATCCGGCTGGCCGGAGTGACCGGCGTGGCCGAGCAGGCCCGGATCATGATGGACCGGCAACTGACGCTGATGGTCCGCCTCGTGGACGACCTACTCGACGTGAGCCGGGTGACGAGCGGCAAGTTGGAACTCCGCAAGGAGCGGGTCGAACTGCGGGCGGTGATCGACGCCGCTGTGGAGACGAGCCGCCCGGCCATCGAGCAGGCGGGCCACGAATTCGCCGTCGTCATACCGGACGAGCTGATCTTCGTGGACGGGGACGCGACCCGGCTGGCCCAAGTCGTGTCGAACCTCCTGAACAACTCGGCCAAGTACACCCACCGGGGCGGACACATCCGGCTGACGGCCGGGCGTGAGGGCGGGACGGCGGTGGTGTCGGTCAAGGACGACGGGATCGGCATCCCGCCCACCATGCTCGGCCGGGTGTTCGAGATGTTCACGCAAGTGGACCGGGTGCTGGAGAAAACGACGGGCGGGCTGGGGATCGGGCTGTCGCTGGTCCGAGGGCTGATGGAAATGCACGGCGGGACCATCGAGGCCAGGAGCGACGGGGAAGGGATGGGTAGCGAGTTCGTGGTCCGCCTGCCGGTCGTAATGTCCGTCGTCGTCGGGCCGGACCGTCCGGACGAGCCGACAAGTGAAGTCGTGCCGTCCGCCCTTCGCCGCATCCTGGTCGTGGACGACAACGTGGACTCGGCGGACTCACTCGGCCAACTCCTCGAACTACTCGGCAACGAGGTTCGCACCGCCAACGACGGCGAGGCCGGGGTCGTGGCGGCGGGAGCGTTCCGACCCGACGTGGTGTTGATGGACATCGGGATGCCGAAGCTGAACGGATACGAAGCCGCCCGCCGCATTCGGGAACACCCGTGGGGCCAGGGCATGGTGTTGATAGCTTTGACCGGCTGGGGACAGGAGGACGACCGGAAGAAGAGTTCGGACGCCGGATTCAATCACCACCTAGTCAAGCCGGTGGAAACGGACGCCTTGTTGAAACTGCTGGGCGGGTTGAAGACGGCGATGGCGCAATTTGAGACAGGGCAAAAGGAGGGCAGCATTGCCCCTTCACCCGCAACCTTTCCTCCGTACGATCCCAGTGCCGATTTGCCGTAATCTACTTACCAGGAAGAACTTTCAACGCATCCTCGACACACCTGCAACTGTGCCGAAACGCGGTGTAGTAGTCGCTGCACCTGACCCGCCCGCAAAGCCGGCCCCGGCACCTGAACACGGTCGTTCGGCGGCGGAGGGCGGCCGCAACGAATCTTGTGCGGTCGCGGGGGGTTTCATGGTGGGTGTGCCCCTCACCGAAGGAAGCAGGAGTTCGTGATGACGAGGTAAACGTCCGCCTCGGTGGTGGCGTAAGTGGCGGGCTGCATAGGCAATGCCTGTTTTCCGACCAGCGTTCTTAGGCCGTGGTTCGATTTGGCGGAACCACGAGGCACACACTCCGGTCACGTCCGGCGCGGGAAGCAACGACTCCTCCGGTCGAACAAGTTCCGATCCTGCATTGAATGCCGCTAAAACCGGGAGAGAAAAAATGAGATACAAGTTGGCGGTGACAGTCGCGGGGTTACTGATCCTCGGCGGAGTAGTCCGCGGGCACCCCGGGCACGACCACGCCCCGAACTTGCGGGTTTGGAAGGATGCCGATGGCCTTTTCGAGATCGAGGCATCTTTCATGCTCGTTCGAGACGACCAGGTCCAGTTGTGCAAGGACGACGGCACGTCGGTCTGGGTTCCGCTGGAGAAGTTGAGCCGCGCCGATCACGTCTGGGTCCAGAAACGGGTCGAGGAGATCCGAACGCTTAACGCCCGACCGGAGCCAACGGTTCCGGTCGAGCAGGCCTCTGAGTCCATTTTTTTACTGGGCAACTCGGAACGATCCGGCTCGGTCTCGTCCGGTTTCATCGCCGGTTGCGCGACGGTGCTTCTGACGGCGCTCGTCTCGATCTTTCGTCGCAAACGCTTGGTCTTGCCGTTCGCGGTCCTGCTGCTCCTGGTCGGTTTGCTGACTGCTTTCGCGGTCGGAGGAACCCCGGACGAGAAGAAGGCCATCCCGACTGTCCAAAAGCACTTCGAGCCGTTCAAGGACAAGTTGGAACTGCGCGCCGACGACGATTACCTCTACGTCGGGTCGAACGGGTTTCCGGACCACCCGATGATGATCGGCATCAAGGCGTGGCAACAACAGGTGCCGCTCCCGCAACCCTACACCGGGAAGAACGCCTGGCAAATCCCTCTCAAGCCAAAACTCGCAGAGAAACCGATTTCGGGGAAGACGAATCTCTACCGCGGGGCAATCGCGCTCGCGGTGAACGGGGTGCCGATCTTCAACGCGCTGAACAACCGCGGCGAGGACGCGTACCTGGCCGGCGAACTCGACGAGTATGGTGGACACTGCGGGCGCGGAGACGACTACCACTACCACATCGCTCCGGTGCATCTGGAGAAGATCGCCGGCAAGGGCAACCCGATCGCCTACGCTCTCGACGGATTCCCACTGTACGGGTACACGGACGCGGAAGGGAAGGAGCCGAACAACCTCGATGAATTCAACGGCCGGATGGAGAAGGACGCTTACCGATACTACTCGACCAAGAAGTACCCCTACATCAACGGCGGAATGCGCGGTGTAGTGACGGTTCGCGGCGACCAGATCGATCCCCAGCCCCGCGACGCTCCGGTTCGGCCGGCGGGCCAGCCACTTCGCGGCGCGAAGATCACGGACTTCACCCGAGACGACGACAAGAAGACGTATACGCTCAAGTACGCGGTGCGTGGGAAGACGCTGTCGGTCAAGTACACCATCAACAACGACGGGACCTACGCCTTCGTGTACACCGACGGAACTGGCAAGGAGACTACCGAAACCTACCGGCGGCGGGACAGTAAGGACGGCCCGCCCAAGAAAGACGGTCCACCCCCCAAGAAGAACGGCCCGCCCAAGAAAGACGAGCTGAAGAAGGACGAGCCGCCCCCCGCGAAGCCAGCGACCACGTTCACGGTCAGCAGTCCCGCCTTCGAGGGGGGCGGAAAGTACCCGACGGAATTCACCGGCGATGGCGATGGTATTTCACCGCCACTGACCTGGAGTGGCGCGCCTGAGGGGACGAAGTTCTACGCCTTGCAATTGTGGCATAAACCGTTCCCCGATCAGGACGAGGTCAAGTCGTACTGGGTCATCACCAACATTCCGGCCACGGTCACCAAGTTGGAGAAGAACACCAAAGGCATCGGCAAAGATGGCTACCACGACAAAAACCGGACCGGCTACGACCCGATGAAATCCAAGGGTCCGGGGGTGAAGGAATACCACATCACCCTGTACGCGCTCTCGGCGGAACCCAAGTTCCGGGTGGAGAAAGTCACCCGTGCCGACCTGCTCGCGGCGATCAAAGACCTCACGCTCGCGGAGAGTACGCTGAGCTATAAATACGAGCGAGGTGCGAAATGAGTCGGGCACTCCTGGCCGTCCTATTGGTCTGTTTCGCGGCGTCCAGCGCGCGTGCTGCGGAGCCGGTCCGACCCAACCTTTTAGTCATCGTCGTTGACGACCTCGGCTGGGCCGGTGTCGGGTATCATGCGAAGGCAATGGTGACTCCGCATCTCGACAAGATGGCCCGCGACGGCACCGAGCTTAGCCGCTTCTATGTGTATCCGGTTTGCAGCCCGACTCGCGTGGCGCTGCTCACGGGCCAGATGCCCCGCCGATTTGATATTTTGTCCGCGCTCCAAGGCGCGGATCCCGGCATGCCGAAAGGGCTGCCGACGATTCCCGCGGTCTTCAAGACCGCGGGCTATCAGACCTCACTCATCGGCAAGTGGCATGTCGGCAAGGCAACCACGCCTCAGCAAAATGGATTCGATCATTTCTACGGGTTCCTCAATGCCGAGGTCGATTACTACAAGCATACGGGCCGGGGCGGGCGAATTGATTGGCAACGCGATGGCAAGACCGTGACGGAGGAAGGCTATTCGACCTACCTCTTCGCCGACGAGGCGGTCAAGCAGATCAAGTCCCGCGACAAGACCGCGCCCTTCTACTTCCAGGTCTGCTTGAACGCCCCGCACGACCCGCTGAGTGCCCCAGCCGAACTCGTGGAAAAACATAAGGCGAAAGGCGAAAAGCCGGGTCCCTACGCCGCAGTGGTCGAGGCGATGGACATCGGCATCGGTCGGATGATCGACGCGCTGGATGCCGAGAACATCCGCGACAACACGATCGTCGTCTTTTTCTCGGACAACGGTGCGGCACCTCGTGACGGCGCAAGCAATGCCCCACTGCGATTCGGCAAGGGATCGGTCTATGAGGGGGGAATCCATACGCCGGCCCTGATTCGGTGGCCCGGCAAGATCGCGGCTGGCAAGGTTTTGACGCAACCCGTGTGCGTCCAGGATCTGTTCCCGACGCTGACGGCTGCGGCGGGCGTCCCCATGCCGCAGGAAGCCAAGATCGACGGCCGTAGTCAATGGGCTGCCATCGCGCAGGGCAAGCGCAGCGATCGCGAACCCTTTATCGTCGCCTCGTTCGACACCGCTCTGATTGACGGCGACTGGAAACTCATTGAGTTCCAGGATGGCAAGCGCTCCCTGTTTGACCTGAAGGCCGACCTATCGGAACAAGCGGATCAGTTCTCCAAACAACCCGACCTCGCCGCGAAACTCGGTGCCAAATTGGATGCGCTGAAAAAGGATCTGCCGCCCGTGAAAGCGGTACGCGACGGTCCTTTCCGCCTGCGGCCGGGCAGCGGGGGCGGGCCTCCGGACAAACCGAGCGTTGGCCCGCCGCTCCTCCCGACCGACAAACGATAAGCGCTCGATTCCTGTGGGCTGATGGCGCGAGTTACAAGTTCCATTTTCGGAGGCATGCCTGTGCGAATCGCGCGATTCCTGGTTCTGGTGGCGTTCACGACGGGGCTGGCAGCCATCGTTCCAGCGACCGACCTTCTGGCCCAACCGCCGGTCGGGAAGGCGGATAGAAAGTCAGGCATGCCCAAGACACCCCGTCCCTTCCAAAATCTTTGGATCCCGCCGATCCTGGAAGGAAAGTCCTTCGCTCTCACCCTCAGCAAGACCAGCAAGTCGTTCTGGTCCGGTGCCACCACCACGACCTACGGCTTCAACAAAGCCGAATTCTGGGGCCCCACTCTGATTCTGAATCAGGGTGACACGGTGCAACTGAAGGTCAAGAATGACCTGAGTGAACCAACGACCGTTCACTGGCACGGCCTTCACTTACCCGCGAACGTCGATGGCGGGCCGCATCAGATCATTCAGCCCGACAAAACGTGGACCGCCTCGTTCACCGTCCTGAACCACGCCGCGACCTACTGGTATCACCCCCATCCGCACGAAGCGACGCAAAAGCAAATCACCTACGGAGCGGGCGGCCTGATTATCATCAAGGATCCGGTCGAGGCCAAACTTCCCCTGCCGCGCACGTATGGGGTCGATGACATTCCCTTGGTACTCTCGAGCCGCCGTTTCTACCGAAACGATCAGTTCAGTTTTGAAGGGGACAGCGACAAATACGGTGACTATCTGTTCGCCAATGGGACGCTCGACGCCCAGGTCAGTTTGCCGGCACAATACGTTCGGCTGCGGATTTTGAACGCGGAGATCGAGCGCGGCTACGACCTCGGCTTCAGCGACCAACGCACATTTTACGTGCTTGCCACCGACGGCGGGCTGGTGGATAAACCCATTCCCGTCACACGAATGAAGCTGATGGTCGGTGAGCGTGTCGAGGTACTCGTCAACCTGGGTGCCGATAAGCCAGGCGCAACGATCGACCTGATGGCCTTCAACTCCAAACAGCCGTTCGGCTTTCCCGGTGGCGAACCGGGCCGGTCCGCGCCCAACGGCAGTTATCTCAACAATCTCGACTTCCGCCTGCTGCACATCAATGTCGCCGCCCCCACGGCCTCGCCGATTACCAAACTGCCGGAGATGTTGACGCGAAACCAATTCTCGACCGATGCCGACGTCAACCAAAGAAGGACGTTGCGTATCAGCCGCGTCGGTCCCCCGCAGAAGGAGTTCGCCTTCGACAACAAACACTTCGATCTGCACGCCGTCAACCAAGTCGTCAAACTCGGGGCGGTGGAAGCGTGGACAATTACCAACGACCGTACCTTTGGCCACACTTTTCATATTCACGACGTTCAGTTCAAGATCGTCAAACGCAGCGATGGCCCGGTCGCGGATTACGAACAGGGCTGGAAAGACACCGTTTACGTCCCGCGCAGCGCGTCCGTGACCTTTATCGCCAAGTTCGACGATTTCGCCAGTGACACCGCTCCCTTCATGTATCACTGCCACATGGCGAACCACGAAGACGGCGGATTGATGGGCCATTTCCTCGTCTCGAAGGATCCCGCGGCAATCAAACCGGACTCCAAAGGAATGATCCGGTTACAGGACCGTATCGAACACCCGCTCACTCCAGAGTCGATCAAGCCGGTGGAGCGTCCCGTTGGTTCTCCCGCCCCCGCCTTCCGGACCACCGACCTCGACGGCAAGCCGATGAGCCTGGCGTCGCTGACGGAGAAGAAGCCGCTCGTATTGTTCTTCATTGATTGCGCGTGCCCGTGTTCCCGCGCTGCCGCGCCCTTCCTGGACCGGCTCCAGTCACGGTACGGGGACGCATGCACGGTCGTGGGGATCACCAATTCCGACGCGAAGGTGGCCGGCGCTTGGGCCAAGCAGGTGGGCGTTCGATTCCCACTCGTCGCCGATCCCAACCTGTCGATCATCACCGACTACTCTGCCGCGCGGAGCGTCTCCACGACGGTCGTTGCTCCAGGGGGGAAAATCGTGAAGACCTATCCGGCCTACAACGCCGAAACGCTCACAGACCTCTCCGCGACCGTTGCCAGACTCGGCGGCGTAACGGTGCGAACCCTTCCAATCGATGATGCACCGAAGAAACTGGTGTCAGGATGCCCGTTCCAGCAACGGTAGGAAAGCGCCAGCGATTGCGGCAATCAGGACAGCAAACGCGCGGAGACCATGCTTGGCTGCAAGTATGAGCGGATCGTGAAATAAATTCTCGTAAAGAAACGAAGGGGTCGGGAGTCGATTCGGGGGAGACATCGCCGAACGAACGGATGCAGTTGACCGGGCCGGCATCACGGCGTTCCGAGGTTCGATGTCAACACAGCCGGCCCGGTAACTGATCCTTGGCGTTCGGCGGCGGAGGGCGTAGCGGATGGTGGCGTTTGGCGAAAGCTTTGGCCCAGCTACTGTCGCGTCTGTTGATGCTGCCGAGCAACGCCTTGGTGTCCAGTTACCCGTCGATTACACGCGTTTCCTCCACAGAGTAAACGGCGGGTCCCCCGAGCCAGACATCTTCATGGTTCCGGGACACGACCTTGTGATGTTAGGTGTCCTCTACGGTGTCAGCACCAAGCGTGCATCGCTCGACTTGGAGTACGAGTACGAGGAGGCGACGCAGTGGAACCCGCTGCCGCCGGGGTTCGTCCCTATCGGTGAATATCCCGGTGGTAATCGGCTCCTCTTGGCCACGATTGGCAATGAGGCCGGGACAATTTTGTGATATTGAACATACCCCGTGATCTCCCTGCTCGCCATTGTTATGAGCGGGAAGAATACTTCGAATTCAATTCGGTGAGGTTATGGAAAAGACATTCAAGAAAATTGAATTGACCATCGGTGCGATTGTGATTGTCGCATTGGTCCTAGGAACCATTTATGGAACGATGCGAGATAGTCACAAGGCCGCCGACATCGAGAAGACCTTCGGCGCAATGGTTCAGAAGGCCGCCAAGAACCGAAAACGCAATCCGACAGTGAGAACTGATCAAGCAGATGTCGATGACCCGAAGAAGGTCTTGATCGGGAAGATATTGCCAATGCTCGTCAAGAATGGCGAGACCCGGTTAGCGATCGACCTTTTTAATAAGCGGCCTCCGGACCTGCGACCATCGACTCCCGATGAGGTGCAACCGTTCCTGTTCATCGATCACATCGGCGAGCATGAGTCAAAGCCCGACCGCGGGATCACGACCGATCACGTTTCGATCATCCAGGATTACAAAATGGTAGTTGTCGACGTCAGGCAGATGGCGAACGAGGGGCGGTTGCCGGAGCAAATTTTTAACGCTCACAAGGATGAAGAAGAAATACTGGGTATTCTGAAAATGATGCCGCGAAAATAGACGGTTGCTCTATCCCATTGGCGCCGCTGGCCTGTCCCCCCTTTGCTCTTTCGATTCGAGGAGACACCGTGGAAGAAAGAAAAATAGGCTGCCTTGACTGCAAGTAACGCCTCAGCCGCCGGAACACTTTTTCGTCGGCAGTGGCGGCAACTGGCCGGTTTGCATGAATTGACGCCGGGCGGTTTCGGTTTCCTGGAGCGGGTCGAGGCTGCGTTGTTTGAGGGTGTGGCAGATCGACATCAGGACGCTCCGGGTCTCGGCCCCCTTGTCGGTGGCGCTGCCGTCACTGGCGTTGCGCATCAACACCGCCGGGCGGATTTCCCGCTCGGCCTTGTTGATGCTTTTCGGCACTCCCTCGGATTCGATCCGTGGCTAAAAAGTCTTCTCTTCTCCCCACCCGCAGCCCATCAAACCCCGCACGGCCTGCCAAGTCTCCCCAGCTTCGCGGCGAATTGCCCAAGTTTCCAGCCCGCCGGCAGTTCGCCTTCCGCGGGTGACCTAAATGGGGTATAGGGTGCCTTGGCTCGACGGGTCGCGACGGGAGAAATGACGATGCGCGCACGCATGGCCGGACTGATGTTGATGGCTCTCACGGCCGCGGCGACGGCCCAAGGCCAGGGGACGCCGGGGACGCCGACCGTGAAGTCGGCCGAGCCGCCGCCGGCCGCGGCGCCGGCGCCGGTCTTCCCGGAACTCAGCGAGAAAGCCCAGAAATATCTCGACGCCTACTTGGGCGCGTGGGAAAAGCGCATGTCCGCCATCGAGGGGCTGGAGGCCAAACTCGAACTCACCGAGACCGACGGCAAAGAGAAGACGGTGTACAACGGGGAGGCCAGCATCCTCCGGCCGAACTACGCCAAGCTGTTCCTGCGCCAGTCGGACGACCCGACCAACGCCAAGCGCTGGCGCCACTACATCGCCGACGGCGATTACTTGTGGGACTACCAGTACAAGGCCAAGAAGGCCTTGGTCGCCAAGTTGCCGAAGAACAGCATCGGGGACAACACGCTTCTGTCGTTCATGTTCGGCATGAAGGCCGAGGACATCAAGAAGCGGTACTACGTCTCGGTGGACCCGACGAACCCGGACAAGTTCAACGACTTCTACATCCATTTCACGATCCTGCCGAAGTCCCGCGAAGACATGCAGGAGTTCGCGAAGGCCGAACTGGTGCTGTACAAGAACAACAAAGACCCGAAGTTCGCCGACTACTGGATGCTCCCGGCCCGGCTGTGGTTCCAGCACACGAACAAGAACCAAGTGACGTGGGAGTTCAAAGGGCTGACGACGCAGAAGAAATTGCTGGCCCGCGACTTCGCCGCCCCGGCCTTCCCGGACAAGGAGTGGACCCGCGACTGGGCCGTCAACCCGAACGAAAAGCCGGTCGCCCCGACGGCGGTGCGGTCGGGGTCGGCGGTGTTGGCGCCGAAGTGATGGAATGACCAAATGATTTTGGCGAGCCGAGCGGCGTAAGCCGCCGGGTG
>JAYUGD010000867.1:0-3813 GCA_043767785.1 Zavarzinella sp.
GGAGCTTCCGGAGTAAAGGCGCAGGAGGGCGAGTCTTCGAAGCCCGACCCACCGGGCGAGAGTCGTCACCCGTATGGCGAACCTCGAAGACTCGGTTCGCGGCGTCTTTACTCGGGAAGTTCCTCCAGAGCGCTAACGCTTCTGGCTTGCCCCCCTCGCTCGCGCTTCGGTTGATTCGGTCAATTGCCATTACATTCGCATAGTTTGACAGACGCCGCCCGCGATCCCGAACCGCCCGGTTTGCCAGGATTTCGCCGAATCGGTCGCGCGCAATGGCAGACAATTTGGCAGGGCTTCACACTTCCTTCACAATCCCCCGGCTTGCCCCCCGCCAACTCCTCTTGCGTGGTTTCCCACGCCGGGGTAACATCCCCCCTGCTTGCGACGTCCGCCCACTTCCCCAAGTAGGTTGATGTCGCACGCGGCGAACGGATTTCGCCGCGGTTTTCCAGGGATGGAACCCCAATGAGTCAGTCCGCGCGACCGACGCCGAAAGCCGTTTTGCTGCTCGCCGTCCTCGGCTGGGTGTACTGGCCCACGCTGCTGGACTTGTACGACACCTGGACCACGTCCCCCGACTATTCCCACGGCATGCTGGTGCCGTTCTTCTCGCTGTGGCTGCTGTTCCGCAAGGCCCCGGACCCGACGCTGAATTACCGCCCGTGGCCGTGGCTCGGCTTCGTCGGCGTAATCGTCGCCGTGCTGTGCCGACTGTTCGGGGCGGGGACAAGTTTCCTGCCGTTGGAGGGGCTGTCGCTCGTCATGGCCCTGGGCGCGTGCGCGGTCTTGGCCGGCGGGTGGGGCGGGGTGCGGCGGTTCTGGCAGCCGTTGGTTTTCCTGGTGTTCATGATCCCGCTGCCGTACGAGTTCTCGCGGTCGATGGGCGCCGAGCTACAGGGCGTCGCCACGCTTTGCAGCACGTTCCTGCTGCGGTGCTTCGGCCAGCCGGCCATCGCCGAGGGGAACCGCATCCTCATTGAAAACGTCACGCTCAATGTCGTCGAGGCGTGCAGCGGCCTCCGCATGCTGATGACGTTCATCGCCTTCTCCATCGCCGCCGTCTTCGTGATGGAGCGACATTGGATCGTCCGCGGCATCGTCCTGCTGAGCGCCGTGCCGATCGCCGTCGCCACCAACGTCCTGCGCATCTCGGCCACCGGCCTCGCCCATGTGTGGATTCACGACGGCGACCAGAAGGCCAAGGTGATGGACTTCATCCACGACTTCAACGGCTGGATGATGATGCCCGTCGGCCTGGCCATGCTGCTCGCCGAGTTGTGGGTCTTGAAACGCCTGCTGATCGAAACCCCCAAACGCCCCGCCCCGACGTTCACGCCGCCGCCGATGAACCATCAGCCGCCGACGATGCGGCCGACGACGGGGAAGCCGAAGTTCGTGAGCGTGATTCGGATGCCTTGAATTTCGGATTGCGGATTTCGGATTGCGGATTGGAAGACAGGACACTGGGACGGGTCGCGGGTCGGGTTCGGGTTTTGAAATCCGCAATCCGCAATCCGAAATCCGAAATGACTCGGGGGAATAGCACATGACAGCCACCGTAACCACGACCCGCCTCCCCGTCGAAGACCTCCCTGAAGCGCTGCCGGTGGACTCGCCGCGCGTGGTCTCGATGCCGCCGCGGATGCCGGAAGCGCCGCCCCCTGAGCAGGCCGGCGGCGGGATGAAGCCGTTGGAGTACCTGCGCTACCGCTGGGTGACGGTGCTCTTCCTCGGCGGGCTGATCGGCGGTGGGCTGGGCGTGGCGGCGTACGCGCTGATCCCGGCGAAGTACACGACCTATTCCATCATCCGCGTGTCGCCGCAAGATCCGCGGATTTATTACAACGAAGACCCGCAAGGCCGCAACGACTTCGCCAGCTACCTCAAGACGCAAGCCGGCATGTTGCGGTCGCACTTCGTCCTCAACGCCGCGATTCGCGACCCGGAAATCGCCGCCCTGCCCATGCTGCGCGAGCAGCCGGACCCGGTGCGGTTCCTCGAAGAGGAACTCGTCATCGACCCGCAGGACGGCAACGAACTCATCAAGCCGCGCCTGTCGGGGGACGACCCGAAGGCCATCACGATGATCGTGAACAGCATCCACGACGCCTTCTTCCGCGAGATCGTCGAGGCCGAGCGCACCCGCAAGCAGGCCCGGCTCACGCAGATGGAAACCGCCATCGGCAGGATGCAGACGGACTTGGAAAAGCAGACTGCCGACCCGAAGGACCAAGCCGTGAAACCGGCCGAGAGTTTGCCCGGCGTCGGGCCGACGCTGGCCGCCAGCCAACTGACGCGGCTGCGGGAAAAGCTGGACAACGTCGAGATCCGCCGCAAGCAGATCGAGGCCGAGAAAATCCGGCTCGTGAAGCGGCAGGAGAACATCGAAGACGAACTGCCGGCCCCGCCGCTCGGCTACGTCGCCGCGCTGGACAACGACGCGGCCGTCGCCGCCATCACCCGGCAGACGGCGCAGTGGCAAAAGCAACTGGCCTTCCAGTTAGAGCTGAACAACGACCCGAACAACATCGGCGTGCGGGAACTGCGGCAGAAGATCGCCGACCAGTCCGCCGAGCGCGAGAAGATCAAGAAGGCGCGCGTGGACGAATACCGCCACGCGCTGCTGGACGACACCACGCGGCGCCTCAAAGACGACGGCGAAAAGCTGGACGCCGACTTGGTCTCCGCCAAGATCGTGCAGGAAAAACTGACCGCCGAGATCGCCGAGTACGAGGCGAAGCTGGCCTCGATTCTTCCCCTCGGCGAAGGGGGGACCAAGGACTTCACGAAGGTCGATTCCTCCAGCCGGGCCGCGATCATCAGCGGCATGATGGAGAAGACCAACCTGCTGCGGCTCGAACTCGCCGCCCCGTCCCGCGTGCAGAGCTTCCAAAAGGCCGCCGCCCCGATGAAGCGGGACGTGAAGAAGCAACTGATCGGCACCGCCGGCGGCATCCTCGCCGGGTTCCTCCTGGTCGGCGTCGCCGTCATCGCCTACGAGACGCGGGTTCGCCGGGCGATGAGTCTGGCCGACGTGCAGAAGACGACGCTCGGCCCGATTCTCGGGGCCGTCCCCGCGGTGAACCCGACGGCCGGCCACCCGACGCCGGAAATGGCCCTCGCGGAAGAGGCCATCGAAAAGGTGCGGGCCAGCCTGATGCACCAGTTCGGCCGCGGCGGCGGCAAGGTGATCCTCGTCACCAGCGCCGTGACGGACGACGGCCACGCCTTCCTGTCCCGCGAACTCGCCCTCTCGTTCGCCCGCGCCGGCGCGCGGACGATCCTCGTGGACTTCGACCTGCGCTGCCCGACGCTGCACGACCTGTTCGACGTGCCGAACGACACCGGCTTCACCGACTTCCTCGCCGGGACCGCCGACCTGCCGAGCGCCGCCAAGGTGACGCCCTACGGCATGGCGATTCTGCCCGCCGGCCCGTGGACCGACCACGTCCGGCAACACCTGTCCGCCGACCGCCTGGCCGTGAAACTCGGCCAACTGCGGGACCAGTTCGACGCCGTGATCGTCAACGCCCACCCGGTGCTGTCGGTCGCCGAGACCGCCTTGGCCGGCCGCAGCGCGGACGCCGTGGTGTTGACGGTCGAAAAGTACGAGAGCCGCTTGGGCCACGTCTCGCGGGCGCAAGAAAAGATCGTCGGCCTCATGCCGGACGCCTTCGGCGTCGTGTTTTTGGGGGCGACGCGGGACGAGTGTTTGCAGTGAAGAAAGGCAACCTCACCCCCTAACCCCCTCTCCGCGGCGGAGAGGGGGACCAAGCCAAGAAGACTCCTGCCCGCTTGCTCCCCCTCTCCGCC
>JAYUGD010000868.1:0-3800 GCA_043767785.1 Zavarzinella sp.
CACCGAACCGAGTATCGAGGTGGACATCGATTGGCCGCAAGAAGACCCCAACCGCGACCGCCTCACGAAAGGCACCGGTTGGCTGGAAATCATGGGCGCCGGCATGATCCACCCGACGGTGCTCCGCAACGGCGGCTACGACCCGGACCAGGTCAGCGGCTTCGCCTTCGGCATGGGCCCGCAGCGGATCACCATGCTGAAGCACGCCATCGACGACATCCGCGAATTCTGGAAGAACGACCTGCGGTTCTTGAAGCAGTTTTGAAAGACCAAAGACATTTCACGCAAAGCTCGCAAAGAGGCAAAGCTCGCCAAGAGACGAAGAAATAATTGATGACGCTCCTACGGGAAGCATCTTTCATTATTTCATTCGCTCTTTGCGAGCTTTGCGTGAAATGTCTTTGGTCTTTCCGTTTACGCCACTTTGACGACCTTCTTGTTTTGCTTCAGGTCGGCCTTGGTCAGCCCGAGCCGGCCCAGCAAGGGCGTGTAGACGTCTTCGAAGAAGATGCGCTCGTCGAAGATGTTCAGGCTCTTGACGGCCTCCACGCGCTGGCGGCCGTCGGCCAGCAAGTCGTTGGCGGGCATGCTGAAGGTGTTGGCGACCAAACGAAACTGCTCTAGGGTGCCGTCGCGGTCTTCTTCCAAGTAGATGGCCGTCAGGTTGCGGAAGAATTGGGCGTGGGCGGCCTCGTCGATGGAGACGAGATCCAACACCTTGTCGAGGCAGGGGTCTTTGCCGCCGGCGACTTTGCGCAAGTTGCGGTAGTTGAGCTGCGTGGCGAGTTCTTGCATCATCGTGTAGATGACGGCCGCGCGGGCGTTGTGGTACTTCAGGTTCCACTCGCGGTCGGCGACGGCCGCCGAGAAGTCTTCGATCTGGTGTCGGGTCCGGTGGCCGGAGCGCACCAGCCACTCTTCCAGCACCATCGAGTGCTTGGACTCTTCGTACCCCCAGTTGGCCAGCATCCACGAGCGGCCCTTGTTGGCCCGCACGTCCGGCAGTTGCTTGGCGATGTAGTCCGGCAGGAACAACTCGACCATGCAGAACGTCTGCACCACGTCGGCGATGTTCGCGTCAATGGCCGTGTTGGCTTGGTCCCACGGGATGTCCTCCACCGCGTTCCAACGGCGCTTCTTTTCCGCCTTGTCGAAGTAGTCCCGGTAGGCCGCGAAGATTTTCTTCTGCGTCTCGGGGCTTTCGGCGGGGGGCGTGGACATGGAGGCGCACTCGAAAAGGCGGACTGGCTCGAATCCTGTCGGTATCGGCCGGCGGCGGCCGAAACATCAATGATTGTCGCCGACGCCCGGCGGCGGCACAACGGGAAACGGGGGAATTTGCCGGCTCTTGGTCAGCCGACCAACAGCGGGACCGGGGAGGCGTCCGTGTTGAACGGGTTGTCGGCCAGTTCCTCGCTGTCGCCGCGGTCGCGGAAGACGTGCATGACCCGGAGGCGGGCCAAGGGGGCGAACTTCGGCTCGGGGTATTTCGTCGAGCGGAACGGCTCGTCCACGTCGAAGTCGTGGAACAGCACGCGGACTTTGCTCACCCCTTGGAAGTGGATGTCCTCGGCCCGGCGGGCGCCGTTGGACTTGTCGAACAACTCGAACAGGTGCCGCCAGATGCGGACCATCTTGCGGTAGCCGACGCCGTCTTCCATGAAGATCAGGTCGATCTGCAACCCCTTAAGCAGGCCGTAGACGTACTGCCGCACGGGGAGGCCGAACACCTCGGCGTAGGCCGGCCCGACAATTTCGGTCAGAAAGGCCGGCTCCTCGTCGGCCCCGGTGACTTCGTCCCGCGTCAGCCCGGCGATGAACCACAGGTGCGGGGCCAGCCAATACCCGCACCCGCCCGGCGACGAGCGGCGCTTGGCCCCCTTCAACACCGTGTCCAGCCCCTTCAGAAACTCGCGGCGCAGTTGAATCTCGTCCCGCCGCTTGGCCCGGTCGTACACCAGCGTCCCCGCCAAGTCTTGAAGACTGACGGCCAGCGGCCAGCCGGGGTCGAACTCCGTGACTTCCGATTGCGCGTCGGGGACGAGGCGAAGTTTCACGTCGTGCGCTTCGGCCCGGTCGAAGTGGGCGGCCCAGCCGTTGGCCTTCGCCAGCCCGGCCACCAATTTTCGCCGGTCCTCGTCCACGCCGGAAAGGGCGATGGCCGGCCGGCGCGGGGTGGCGGGGTCGTTCTTCCAGTTCAGGTAAATGAAGCCCATCGTGGACGCGAGGAAGCCCGGGGTCAGCCACGCCAGCCAGTTGCCCATCACGATGGTCAGCGGCATGCTCGCGGCCTCCGGGACGGTGCCGTACAGGCTGCCGCCGGCCGTCGAGACGACGATGCCCGTGAGCATCAGCACGGCGATGGTGGTCACGGCCAAAAGCAGCCGCCGGGGCGAAATGCACATCACTCGCGTGGAGCCGGGCGCCCGCCAGAGCAGTTGCACGGCGACAGGGCCGGCCGGCGCCAATTGCAGCCCGACGACCGCCAGCCAGCAAAGACCGGAAAAGGCCAGCGTCGGCCACAACGGCAGATACCACGCCGCGGCGGTGGTCGCCGCCAAATAGGAAGTCAGGAAGGTGAGTTGCCGGCGGCTCATCCGGAAGTCGGCTTGGGCGGCGCCGCGGGCCAGCCGCGTGAGAAGCATGATGGGGAAGTAGACACCGCCGAGTGAGGCGACGAACAACAGGCCCCACAGCAAACTCATCACCGCCAAGTAGCCGATGTAAGAGACTTGAACGAACGCGGGCCGCCAGCCGCCCGGGACCAGCCACCAGACGCCGGCCGCGGTCGCCACCCAACAGACGAGGGCCGTGACGACGAGGTAAAAGGCGAACGGAAGGCGGCGGGGGAGTGTCGGCGAGCCTTTCAGGTCCGGGCCGAGTTCGAGCTTGAAGCGGTCGCCGAAGCGGGCGACGAACCACGTCATCGCCCCGAGACCTTTGACCCAGCGGATCGGGTTCGATCGGTGCCGGACGGTAATGCCGCCCAAGATCATCATCAGGATGATGGCCCCGACGGTGTCGTGAACGTCGGAGGTCGCTTGGCGCCCGTACATTTCCAGCCCGGCGAACAGCACGACGACCGACGGGGAGAACCACCGCCCGTGGACGAGGACGTGCTGAACTTGCGGGATGAAGGACGTGAAGAGTTTCATGAACGCAATCGCCGACCATGGGGCGTCATCCCAGCAGAGAGAGACGGACGCCGTCCGGATCGATGTCATACGGTTAGAGAGTCAATCGCCATGCAAAATACTGAGTAATTAGATTAACAGCCACGGGACGGCGCCTCCAAGGGAAATCCCCCGCAAATTCTTGGAATCTCCGCGCAACCGACGCAAACGGGCGTCGCTGTCACTTCGGGGGCGGTTTTGGAAGGAACTTTTGGATGTTCCACAGTAACACGCCCCCCTGACGGTCGCCGCTGACCGTCTGTGTACCGTTGTCCACGAAGGCGGCCTGAACCACGGGTTGCTGATGTTTGCGGAACGCCCCCGCCTCTTTCTGGTCGGCCACTTTCCAAAGCCTTACTGTCGCGTCGGCCCCGGCCGAGAGGAGCCACTTGCCGTTGACCGAGAGAGCCGCGGAGCGCACGCTGCCGTCGTGCCCCTTGAACTCGCCGACGGTTTTGCCGGTCGCCGCCTCCCACCGCCTCAACGTGGCGTCATCGCTGCCGGAAATGATGTATTTGCCGTCCGTGTCGAACGTCACGCACGTCACCGGGGCGGTGTGTCCTTCGAAGGTGCGGACGGATTTGCCGGTTTCTAAGTCCCACAAATACATTTTGCGGTCGGCGGCAA
>JAYUGD010000869.1:0-10423 GCA_043767785.1 Zavarzinella sp.
TTATCGGCCCCCGGCCGATTGGCCCACCCTTGCCAAAACCGTACCATGACTGTACGGCCCCCCTCCAAATCGGCAAATCAATGGACATTCCGCTCACCAAACTCATCGCCCTGACGAACGCCAAGCACGCGATGGACGTGCGCTGCGCGGCCGTCACCGTCTTGGGGGAGCTGAACGCCCGCGACCCGGAAGCCCACGCGGCCGTGCTGGCCGCCCTGTCGGCCGACGAAATGCCCCTGCGTGTCCGGGCGATCCGGGCGGCCGGGCAACTGCGGATCGAGAAGTCGTTGCCAATCCTGTTGGAGCGGATCAACCACGGCGGGCAAGAGGCCGAGCGCGCCGCGGAGGCGGCCGCCGCCCTCGGCGTGAAGGGGACGCAGGCCCTGCAAGACAAGATTCACAAAGTCGTGCCGGGCGTGCAGAAGTACATCGCCGCCGCCCTGGCCCACGCGGACGTGTCCGGCTCGAAAGAAGCGTCCGGCGTGGACATGCTGATGGAGAAGAACCCCGCCGCCGTCGACGCCGCCGTGCAGGCGCTGGCCGGCCACATTCCCACGCTGGACGCGAAGCGGAAGAAGTCGCTCGCCGACGACTTGTTCGCCCTGGCCAAGGACAAGAAGACGAAGCTGACCCCGGCCGGCGAGGCGGGCATGGTGCGCCTCGCCGCTTTATTGGACGACGAGCGCGTCGAGCCGCTGCTGTGGGACCGCACGCAGAACCCGACCCCGCCGGACGTGCGCGCGGCCGCCCTGCAAGCCCTCGGCAAGGTCATGAAATCGCCGGCCAAGGACGAGCGGGCGAAGCTGTTCGCCTGCGCCAGTGACCCGCTGTTCCGCGTCGCCGCCCCGGCGATGATGCTGCTCGACAAGATCCCGATGACGGACAAGCTGATCGCCGAGTGGCTGCCGCTCCTTCAAGCGAACGACTTGGCCGTGCGGCGCTTGGCCCTCGGCAAGCTCGGGGACCGCGACACGCCGGACGTGACCGCCGCGTTGCTGACGCAGACGACGCACCCCGACCGCAAGTACCGGGACGAGGTGTTCAACAAGTTGGCGACGCTCGCCACCGGCCGCAAAGCGCTGGCCAAGCCGCTGAAGGACGCGGAGACCGCCGACGAGGCGTGGACGCTGGCCCGCGTGGTCGCCCCGTTCGCCAAGGGGGACGCGAAGACGTGGGGGGACGAACTGTTCACCGCCCTCGGCAAGCATTTGGAAAACAATGACCGCCGGGCCGACGCCCTGATCTTCGTGCTGAAGGAAGCCGGGGCCGTCGAACTGCGGGACCGCCTGGAGGCGAAGGCGGCCGCCCTCAAGAAGAAGGAAGACTTCGAGAAGTCGCACATCTACTACCGGGCCGCCGCCCGCGACCCGGCCGCCGGCTTCAGCATCCGCTTGGGCCTCGCCACCGTGGGGCTGAAACTCTCCAACAAGGACTTGGACTCCGAGGCCCGCGCCCGCGAGCACTGCCTGCATCAGTTCGCCGACCTGATCCGCCAAGACGAACCGGCCACCTTCGCCGAAGTCGAGAAGACGAAATGGCTCGAAGCCGAGGAACTCTACTACCTCGGCTTCCACTTCGTGGACCACGCCGGCGTGATGGGCGACTTCGGCGCCAAGGCCCTCAAGCACCTGCTGAAACGGTTCCCCAAGAACAAGCTGGCCGCCAACGCCAAGAACAAGCTGAAGAGCAGCGGGCAAAAATAATAATGACCGTCGATCAACAACCGACGGCCGTTGAGCCGGGGCACGTCTCATTTCTGCCCCGTCTCCCATTCCCCTACCACCGCCCAACCGTTGGCCGTATCGTTGAAGGAGTGGCCGTGACACCGGGGACGAGGCGGACGTGAGCATTGGGCAGACCAGCGCCGAGTACGCCCTCCGGGACCCGGACGTCCGCCTGATGCTCCGCGTCCGCGCCGACGACCCGGCCGCCTTCGCCGAAATCGTTTCCCTGTTCCAGCGCCGGCTCGTCGGCGTCATGACCCACGTCGTCGGCAACGCCGAAGAAGCCGAAGACCTCGCCCAGGAAGTCTTCCTGCGCGTGTACCGCAACCGCAAGAAATACTCGCCGAGCGCCAAGTTCTCGACGTGGCTGTTCACCATCGCCAACAACTTGGCCCTCAACGCCCTGCGCAACAAGGGCCGCCGGCCGATGGTGCCGTTGGCCGGGTCCGAGTCCGGCCCGCTCGGCGCCCGGCCGGAGGAGCAGTTGTCGAAGGCGCTCGGGCCGTCCCCGTCCCACGGGCTGCGGCAGGCCGAACTGGCCGACCGCGTCCGGGCCGCGCTGGACACCCTCAACGAGCGGCAGCGGATGGCCGTGGTCCTCAACAAGTTCGAGGACATGAACTACGCCGAGGTCGCCGAGGTGATGGCCCTGACGCCGAAGGCCGTGAAATCCCTGTTGAGCCGCGCCCGGGCGAGACTCCGGGACGCCCTGACGGGTTACATCTACATGGACGGCGAACCCGTCCCCGACCCCGCGGACGACGACACCGATGAGTGACGCGCACGACAACCCGGACGCCGCCCCCCCCGCCGACCCGGTGACGGAGGAACTCGTCGCGTACCTGGACGGGGAACTCGACATCGACGCCGCCCAGGCGGTGGCCGCCAAGATCAGCTTGAACCCGAGACTGCGGGCCGAGGCCGATTCCCTGAAGCGGGCGTGGGACGTGCTGGACATGCTCCCCCGGCCGCAGCCGTCGGCCGGGTTCTCCGCCAAGACGATTTCTCAAGCGCTGCCGGCCCTCTCCGCGGCCACGGTGTTGCCCCGCCCGCCGGCCATCACGACGATGGCTTCCATGCCGGCCGTGCCCGCGGCCGGGCGGTCGTGGCTGCCGGTCGCGGCGCTGTTGGTCGCCGTCGGCGGGCTGGGGGGCTATTTCGGCCGGGCCGGGTTGATTGCGCCGCCGGACGAGCGGGCCAAGGACGCGGCGATGATCGGGGAACTGTCGCTGCTCAAGAACGCCCGGCTGTACCGGCACGTGGACGACATCGAATACCTGCGAAAACTCGACACCCCGGAACTGTTCGCCGAAGACGACTGACCGCGGGACACGCCAATGAACCGCCTCCGAACGTCCGGCCCGCGGGCCTGCCTGTTCGCCGTCTTGCTGACGGGGATGGGCGCGCTGTCCGCGTCGGCGGCCCGCGACACGCCCGTGGACCCGGACGACCGCGACTACCTGCGCCGGCAATACTCGTGGTTCCAGAGCCTGCCCGCGGGCCGCCAACAACAATTGCGGACGCTGAACGAAGAGTTCCACCGCCTCGACCCGGAGGCGCAGGCCCGGCTCAAGCGCGTGATGCAGAACTACAACGCCTGGCTGGTGAAGTTGCCCGACGCGGACCGGGACCGCGTGTCGGCAGCCGCGACCGCCGACGAGCGCCTGAAACTGGTGGCCGACCTGCGCGAGCAAGACTGGGTGCGGACGCTGCCGAAGGTGCAGCGGGAAGAATATGCCGCCCTGCCGGCCGAGGCCCGCCCGGCCCGCGTGCGCGAGTGGCGAACCGAGGAAGACGCCCGCCACGACGATTGGGCCATCGCCCAGAAGAACTGGGACGACTTCAAACAGGGGAAACTGCCGCCGGGCCTCACCGTGGAATTGCGGACGCAACTGGAGGCGTTCGCCGTCAACCTGCGGCCCAGCCTGACGGACGGCGAGAAGAAGGCCCTCGACGAGGCCAAGGCCGCCGCCGACGAGCACGGCCAGTTCATGTGGTACGCCATCGAAGTCGTCCGCCTAGCGGACGCCCACCCACTATTGCCCGGCCGCGTCGGGCCGAAGGACTTCGCCTCGCTGCCGGAGGCCGACCGCGAGTACCTGGCCAAGAATGACCGCGGCCCGCGCAAGAAGGGGCCGTTCCCGTTCCTCGTCATGGACGACAAGAAACTCCTGGCCCGGGCCGAGGGCCGGTGGCCGGAGTACGCCGTCGAACTCACCCGGCACGCCGAGCGGAACAACCTGAAACTGCCGGTCCCGCTCGGGGACAGCACGAAGGCCCAAATGCCCCCGGAAGTGCAGGCGTTCATCGACAAAGTCTTGGAGCCGACGCTCAAGCAGACCGAGAAGGGCCGCGACCAGTTGGCGAACTTGACCCGCGTGCAGGGCCGCTGGCCCGAGTACCCTCGCCTGCTGATGGACCTTTCCCGCATGTACCGCCTGCCGGTCCCCAACTGGACCCTCCCCGGCCAACCGCAGATGTGGGACCGCTTCCGCGTCAACCGCATGAAGTCGCCGCGCTGAGTGATCGCCCGCGCCCGGCAAGGTTTTTCTGGCGCTCGGGGCGGCGGGCCGGTACAGTCAACCGGCATCGTCACCCCATTGCGAACTCTCCCATGACCATGACCGCCGCCCCCTTCATTCGCCGCGAGTTGTCCGCCGTGACGCCGTGGACGGAGACGTGCGGCCTGATTCGGCCGATCATTGAAGAAAGCGACCTGGCCGCCGGGGAGGTGCATCACTTGGAGATTACGGACGCCGAGTTGCACTACCACGAGCGGACCGACGAGTTCTATTACATCCTCGCCGGCAACGGCCGCATGGCCCTGGACGACGCGGAGATCGAACTCCACGAAGGCGTCGTCGTGTACGTCCCGCGCGGCGTCAGACACCGGGCGTGGGGCGACCTGAAGGCACTCGTCGTCTGCATCCCCCGCGGCGTATTGCACGACGTTCACGAGGTCGAGCCGGGCGCGTGAGGCGCGAGACAAACACCCACATTGGAACTCGCATGGCCATCGAAACGGCCCGCCTTCGACTGACTCCCTTCTCCCCGGAACACCTGCTCGCGTTAATCGACGGGGATGACCTGTTCGAGAAGAGCTTCGGCGTGCCGGCCGCGGCCGGGCTGCGCGACTTTTTTGTGTCGGGAGACGTCTCGCCCGCGTGGCTGGCCGCCCTCCGCGAATCGACGGCGGCGGACCCGTGGGTTCACGGCTTCGCCGTCGTCCGCCCGGATAGCGGTTCCGTCATCGGGAGCGTGGGGTTCAAAGGCCCGCCGGACGCGGCCGGGGCGGTCGAAGTCGCCTACGGGATCGTGCCCGTCTGCCAGGGCAACGGCTACGCCACGGAAGTGGCCGAAGCCGCCGTCGCGTTCGCGTTCGGCGACGGTCGCGTCCGCCTCGTCCGGGCGCACACGCTGCCGACCGCCAACGCCTCGACGCGGGTGCTCGCGAAGTGCGGGTTCGCCAGCGCCGACGAAGTCGTGGACCCCGATGACGGCCCGGTGTGGCGGTGGGAGCGGGCCAAGGACTCAGGTTGATCCACGAGCGCCGGCCACATTCCGCTGGCGGCCCTCGCCCCGGCGCGGTACGGTAAGTCATCCCGCCTCGGAATCGAATCCATGACTTCCCGCCGGTCTTTTCTGCGCCTCGGCGCTCACGGCCTCGCCGGTCTTTCCCTCGCGGACGTGTTCCGGCTTCAGGCGCACGCCAAGGGAGCCAGCTCCGACATGGCGGTGATCCTGTATTGGATGGCCGGCGGCCCGAGCCAGTTGGAGACGTTCGACCCGAAGCCGGACGCCCCGGCCGAGGTGCGCGGCCCGTTCGGCTCGACGGCCACGCGCGTGCCGGGCGTGCGGTTCTCCGAGATGCTGCCAAAACTGGCGGCCCACGCCGACCACCTCGCAGTCGTGCGGTCGCTGCGGCATCAACACAGCGTTCACGACGACGCCTCGCACTGGGTGCAGACGGGGCAACCGCTGCTGAACGCCCGGCAAAACGGCCAGCAGTTCCCGGCCCAGGGATCCGTGGTGGCCGCCCTGCGGCACGACCCGGCGGCCGCCATGCCGGCGTATGTGTGTATCCCGCAAGCGTATTCCAACCCGTTGGGCTTCTACCAGAAGGCCGCGTTTCTGGGGCCGCGCTTCGACCCGACGGCCGCTGGCGGCGTGCCGTACCGCGGCGTGGACAACGGGCCGGACTTGCGGCTCAACCCGCTCCTCGACGAGGGCCGGCTGACCGGCCGGGCCGCGCTGCTGAGCGACATGGCCGGCCAACCCCCCGACGCGTTTCAGGCCAAGGCGCTGGACATGCTGCGGTCGCCGGCCGTGCGGGCGGCGTTCGACCTGTCGCGCGTCCCGGCCAAGGTCCGCGACGGCTACGGCCGCCACCTGTGGGGCCAAGCGGCCCTGATGGCCCGGCGGCTGGTCGAGGCGGGCGTGAAGTTCGTCACCATCAACCACTACGAGGCCGACACCGACTGGTGGGACGACCACACCGCCATCGAGAAGAACATGCGGAAGCGCCTGCCGCTGTTCGACGGCGCCCTCGCGGCCCTGATCGCCGACCTGCGGCAGACCGGCCTCGACCGCCGCGTGCTGGTGGTCGCCGTCGGCGAGTTCGGCCGGTCGCCGCGCATCGACGCCCAAGCGGGCCGCGGGCACTGGCCGGGCGCGTTCTCCGCGATGCTGTTCGGCGCCGGCGTCCCCGGCGGCCGCGTCGTCGGCGCCACGACGGCCAACGCCGGCGAGCCGAAAGACCGCCCCCTCGGCCCGGCCGACTTGGTGGCGACCATTTACAAAGTGTTGGGCATCGACCCCCACATGACGATCGACGACAAGGTGCGCCGGCCGGTGAAACTCGTCGAGGGCGGGGAACCCATCGCCGAATTGTTTGCGTAACGGACGGGTCCCACAAGAGCGAGAGCAGACACCACGATGGATTCCGACAACGAGACCGCCCGCGCGAAGTGGCTGGCCGGCGCGGCGATCATTTCCCTCCTCTCCGGCTGCTTCAGTTGGGGCGAACTCGTTTACCTCCTCTTCGGGCGGGACGCGCAGGCCGACGTGACCAAGGCCCTCTTGGTCACGCGCGGCGGCCGGCTCGGTGTCGGCGGGCGAGAAATGCTCGTGATCGAGTATGAATTCACCGAGCCGGACGGCATCAAGCGCGGCGGGACGGACACCGTGCCGCCCGACTGGCCGCCGCCGGTGAACGGCAAAGTCCCCGTCCGGTACACCGCCGGCGAGAAGGGGCACTCGCGGTTGGCCGGCCACGTCAGTTGGGTCGCCCTCACCCTGTTCGCCCTGGCCGCCGGCGGCGTCGCCGTCTTCGGCTACCGCCTGATGCGCGAGGCGAATGACGCCACGCGGGGGCGCAAGGGCCGGTGATTTTTGTCTTGGCGAGCCATGAGCGATGACGCTTGGCGCTAGAATGAGCGCGCAAGTGGAAGTGTTTGCCTTCCGCCCGCGCGGAGGAGCGCTCGATGGCCCCGTCCCACTGCCCGCACTGCGGCTCGTCGGTAATGATTCGCACCGAC
Organism: Zavarzinella sp.; assembly: GCA_043767785.1. GTDB lineage: Bacteria > Planctomycetota > Planctomycetia > Gemmatales > Gemmataceae > Zavarzinella. The sequence goes on from JAYUGD010000869.1 coordinate 7,262, forward strand.
GTGTTCTGCGCGGCTTGCCAGGAACCGCTGGACGAGCCGTCGGAACGGCCGCGCACGCCGGAAGAGCAAGCGAAATTTCGGCGGGGGAACGCCAAGGAAGTGGTGACAGCCTTGGAAGACGCCCACCAATGGGGGTACGTTCTTGTGGTGGGCCTGGTTGCGTTGGCCGGCGTGTCGACGTACCTGTTGCGAGGAGTGTTTCAGCTCGTGTTTCAGCCGAAGCAACCGGGCCATGGCGCGTTCAAGACGCATGGCACAGTTTGAAGACCAGTTGACTAACGCTCCGGCGTGGCACGGCTTTCTTCAAATCCACCCTGTAAGATTGAAGCGTGAGTCCGTGGTCGCGTTTTTCACGGACGTGGAGCCTGGCCGGGTGACGACACGAAAAATGATTGCGAAGGTCCTCTTGAGCGGCCAACGCCGCTTCGGCCCTCCGTCGGCCACGGTGCTTCACACGCTTGAAAATGTCATCGACCCTGACTTGGCGGAACGGTTGATCGTCCGATTTTCTGAAGCCTCCGTTTGGGAGGACTTGATCGGTTTGACGTTCGTCATTGGCGACTGCTCGACGACGTATCAGGACATGTTCCGCAAAGCCTACGCGACCGGCCTCAAACGGTCGATCAAATGGCAGGCCGTTGAACGCTTCGGCGCCCCGCCCGACGCCTTTGCCGACGTGGCGGACGCCGTCACTGATCTTGACCGCCTGGAACAACTGGCCGACTATCTCTCGACTGCCGCCGGTTGGGATGATTTTCTCCGACTTGTTTGACCGCCTCTGAGATGAGTGACCTATCGGTGAGAGGAGCAGTTTACATGCGCCACCTTCGTTGTCCTTCGACAAATCTGTTCCTCATCGCGCTCTTCATCCTGTCATTCGGGCCCGCCGCCCACGCTCAAAAGAAGACGGCGGACCTCAAGGCGCCGGAGCCGGGGTATGTGTTCCCGGCCGGGGGCCAGGCCGGGACGACGGTCAGCGTTTACCTCGGCGGGTACGACTGGACGCCGGACGTGCAGTTCTTCGTCCTCGACCCGCGCGTACAGTTGCAGACGGCCGGGGAGCCGGGGCCGGTGCTGGTGCCGCCGCCGCCGTACTGGTTCGGGGCGAAGAGCACGCTGGCGGCGCCGCTCTTGCCGCGTGAGCAACCGGCCAAGATCGTTTTGCCGGCTGGGTTGCCGCCCGGCCCGGTGCGCTGGGTTGTCGCCGGGGCGAGCGGGGCCGGGGCGAAGACCGGGATTTTCTGGGTGGGGGACGGGCCGGAAGTCGTCGAGGACTCGTCGTCGAAGGTGGGGCAGAAGTTGCCGGCGTTGCCGGTGACGGTCAACGGCCGGCTGTCCCGCATCGAGGAAGTGGACCGCTACCGATTTGCCGTGGCGAAGGCCGGGCCGGTGACGTGCGAGCTGTTCGCCCGCCGGCTCGGGGTGAACATGAACGCGGCCGTCACCGTCCGCGACGCGGCCGGCAAGGTCGTCGCCGACGCGGTGGACACGGACGGGCAAGACGTGGCCGTCACCTTCAAGGCGGCGGCCGGGGCCGAGTACACCGTCAGCGTGAACGACCTCGATTTCCGCGGAGACAGTTCCTCGGTCTACCGGCTGGCCCTCACGGCCGGGCCGCGCGTCGTGGCGACGATCCCGGCCGCCGGCAAGCGCGGCGAGTCGCGCGCCGTTGAGTTCGTCGGCTACGGCCTGGCGACCGGCGAGCCGAAGTTGGAGAGCGTCACCCGCACGGTCGCCTTCCCGGCCGACCCGAAGGCCAACACGTTCGCCTACCGCATCGAAACGCCGTTCGGCATCACCCCCGTGTTCCACATTCCCCTGAGCGACTTGGCTGAATCAGCCGCGGGGCCGACGCTCACGCTGCCGGCGGCCGTCACCGGCGTGTTCGACCACGCGGCGACGGAAGCGCTGTACCCGTGCGTCGGCAAGAAGGGAGACATTTGGGTCGTGAAGGCGGAGGCCCGGCGGTTCGGGTCGCCGTTGGATTTGTCGCTGGCCGTCCGCGGCCCGGACGGCAAAGAACTGATGCGCAACGACGACCTGCCCGGCACCACGGACGCCGGGCTGACGGTCACGCTGCCGGCCGACGGGGCGTACACGCTGGTCGTGTCCGACATTTCCGGGCGGGCCGGCACGCGGGCGGCGATCTACCGACTCACAGTGGAAAAGCCGACCCCGGATTTCGCCCTCACGACGGTCGCCCGGCTCAACGTCCCGCTCGGCGGCACGGCCGATCTGATTGTGAAGGCCGAGCGCAAAGGTGGCTTCAAAGAACCGATCACGCTGACGATCACCGGCTTGCCCGAAGGCGTGACCGTGCCGCCGAGCTTGGTGATCCCCGCCGACAAGCCGGAACTCAAGATCACGCTGACCGCCCCCGAGACCGCCCCGGCGATGGCCAGTCTGCTCACCGTCACGGGGACCGCCGGGGCGATCTCGCGGCCCGCATTGGTTCCCATCCCCGGCGACCTGACCGGGCGGCATTCCGAGGGCGAACGGACCCCGTCGATTCTCGTCGCCACCACGCTGACGCCGCGGCTCAAAGTGGTGTGCGTGGACGCCGACGGCGGCCGCAAGGTCCACCGCGGCAGCACGCACCCGGCTGAGGTGACGCTGGAGCGCATGAACGGCTTCACGGGGGAAGTCCACCTGCAAATGTCGGCGGCCCAGTCGTACCAACGGCAAGGCATCATCGGCCCGGACATGACCGTGCCGGCCACCGCCGACCGGGCCTTCTACCCGTGCTTCATGCCCGAATGGCTGGAGACCACGCGCACCTCGCGCATGGAGTTGATCGGCGTCGTGAAGGTGCCGGACGCCAAAGGTCGCGTCCGCTATCTGGTGACGCCGATGAGCGGCCGCATCACCATGAGCATCGAAGGGTCAATTTTGAAAGTGGACACCGCCACGCGCGAGACGAAACTCCGCCCCGGCGAAACGGTCGAGATCCCGGTGACGGTCCTGCGCTCGCCGAAGATCGAAGTCCCCGTGACGCTGACGCTGCGCCTCCCCGAAGAACTCACCGGCGCGTTCACGGCCGACCCGGTGACGGTCGCCCCCGGCCAGACGACGGCGACGTTCCGCGTCAAGCGCGTCAAGGGGGCCAAGATCGACGGCGAACACGCGGTCGTGATTCGCGGCTTGGCGTTGCAGAACGGGAAG
>JAYUGD010000870.1:0-3795 GCA_043767785.1 Zavarzinella sp.
CCCGTCCCGATCCATCCCACGACGGGCCAGCGGTACACGGCGCGGCGCGGCCGGGCGGCGGACTTAATGGAGATGCGGGTGGCCGAGTGGAAGATCAGGCCGGGCGGGGCCTGTTTGCGGACGCGGGCCAGCACGTCCTCGGGGGGGACTTCTTCGGTGAATTCGATTTCGAGGACTTCGTCTTGCCCGATGAGGCCGAGCGAGAGGGATTGGGCGAAGATGAGCCGGGGGGCGGGGTGGAAGCCTTCGGTCTGGCGCACGGGGAGGTCGGCGCGCCGCAACAAGCGTTCGACGGCCCGCATTAAGTCCAGGTGGCTGACCAACCGGAGGTCGCCGGACTTGCAGAATCGGATTCGGACTTTGTCGAACGCCATCAGTGGCACGGCCGGCACAGGGGAGTGACGGGCCGCGTCCTCGCGGTGAGGAAGCGTCAGGCGGGAGAGGCCGGAGAATGCGTGCGGAAAAGCCGGGCCAGTCAGGGAGTGGACTGGGAGAAAACCGGCGGCCGCACGGGGGTAAATCCTCGGTGACTCGTCACGCCCGGGGAACTGGAGGGATGGGCGGGCGGGCTCTTCGGCCCTACTCTTCGCCCCCGCCAGCCGCTTCGGGGTCTAATTTCAAACGCTGCCGCAGCAGGTATTGTTGGACGTCGCGGGCCGACTCGAAGGCCATGGCCTCCCGGGCGATCCGCTCGGCGTCGGCCCGGTCAACGCGACGAATCATCGCCTTGACCGCGGGGAGGTTGTTCGGCGCCAGTGAGAACTGGCGCAACCCCAAGCCGATCAACAAAGGAGTGAACAGCGGGTCGCCGCTCATCTCCCCGCACACGCTCACGCCCTTGCCGTACTTGTTCGCCGCCTCGATCACGAATTTGATGAGGCGGAGCACGGCGGGGTCCGCCGGGGAGTACAGGTCGGCGACGTGTTCGTTCGTCCGGTCGGCCGCCAAGGTGTACTGTATGAGATCATTCGTCCCGATGGAGAAGAAATCCACCTCGCGGGCGAATTCTTCCGCCATAATCGCCGCGCTCGGCACCTCAATCATGGTCCCGACCGGCACAGTCGGATTAAACTTAACCCCTTCCTCGCGCAGGTCTTCCATCACCTCCCGCAAGAGGAACTGGCACTTGCGCAACTCGGGCAGCGTGCTGACCATCGGGTACATGACGCGCACGTCCCCGAAGGCGCTGGCCCGCAGGATCGCCCGCAGTTGCGTCCGGAACAGTGGGATGTCGCGCAGGCACAGCCGGACCGACCGCAGGCCGAGGGACGGGTTCTTCTCCGGCTCCTTCGGCCCGTGGACGGACACGAACTTGTCGGCCCCGAGGTCGAGCGTGCGGATGACGACCGGCCGGCCCTCGCCCATCTCGCGGATCACGCGCAGATAGGACCGGAAGTGCTCCTCCTCGCTCGGGTCCGAGGTCCGGCCGACGTACAGAAACTCCGTGCGGTACAGGCCGACGCCGTCGGCCCCGCGGGAGGAGCAGACGGTCGCCTCGTCCGGGAACTCGATGTTGCCGAAGATCTTGATCGCCGTGCCGTCGGTGGTGACGGCCGGGAAGTGCCGCTCCGTGGCCCAGAAGCCGGACTTGGTGATCGCCGCGTCCCGCAGCTTCTTGTACTTGGTGATCGTCGCCGGGTCCGGGTCGAAGATCAGGATCCCCTCGCCGCCGTCCACGATGACGATGTCGCCGGTGGCGACCTCGGACAGGAACTGCCCGAGGCCGACGACGGCGGGGATGGCCATGGCGTTGGCCATGATGGCCGTGTGGCTGGTCTTGCCGCCGTGCTCGGTGGCGAACCCGAAGACGGTGTTCTTGTCCAGCGACGCGGTCTCGCTGGGGGTGAGGTCGCGGGCGAGGACGATCACCGGCTCGCGCAGATTCTTCAGCGGCTCGTTGCGGTCGCCGAGCAGGTACTTGAGGATGCGCCGCTCGATGTCGAAGAAGTCCGCGGACCGCCACGCCAGGAAGCTGTTCTCCCCGAGGCCCTCGATGGTCTTGACGAACTCGTTGACGGCCTTGCTGACGGCGTACTCGGCGGTGAACCGCTGCGTGCGGATCAGGCCGTCGAGTTCGGCCAGGAAGGCCGGGTCCTCGAACAGGACGGCGTGGGCGGCGAAGACGGCGCCGTACTTGGCCCCGAGCTTGTGCGTGATGTCCCGCTGCGTCTGCGTGGACTCGAACGCGGCGGCGGCCAAGGCCCCGTGCAGCCGGGTGACCTCCGCGTCCACCTGCGCCGGGGCGACCCGGCGCTGCGGGACGCGGATGCCGTCGACGTCCAGCACGAGGGCCGGGCCGATGGCCACGCCGGAGGACACGGGGATGCCGCGAATGTTTTGCATGCCGCCTTGAACCGCCCCGCCGTCGGGAGTAGAGTCGCGAGTCTGGTCAGTTTCGCCCAAAGCCCACGGACGGCCGCCCGTGGGCTTTCCCGCTTTTAGTGCGCCCCGTCCGGCCCGTCCGGGCTGGGGGAGGCGAGCAATTCGGCCAGTGCCCGGACGGCCTCCTCGGCGTCCGGGCCGTCGGCCTGCACGACCAATTCCGTTCCCGGGCCGGCCGCGAGCATCAGCAAGTTCGTGAAGCTCTTGCCGTTCGCCGTCCGGGCGCCCTTCAACACTTGCACGGCCGACAGGAACTTGCCGGCCGCCTTGGCGAACGCCGCCGCCGGGCGCATGTGCAGGCCCAACGGGTTCCGCAGGACCACCGGGACGCGGACCGCTCGGCTCTCGGTAATCGGCTGGCCGTCTTCCACCGGGGGACTTTCGGGTGCGGGCGCCTCACGCCTCGGGATGCTCGTCGTCTTGGGCCCACGGGTCGGGGGTGTTCTCGATCAAGGCCCACATCTCGTCCTTCGTCTCGCACGCCCGCATGGCCGCCAAGAACTCGTCGCTCTCGCTGACGCGGACGATGGTTTCCAGCAAGTGCAGGTGCGGGCCGGGCTGGTCCGGCCGGGAGACGAGGAGGAAGATCAATTGGACGTCGTGGCCGTCGATGCTCTGGAACGGGATGCCGGCCTTGGAGAGGCCGAGCGTCCCGACCAGCCGGGGCAGGCCCTCGAACCGCGAGTGTGGGATGGCGACGCCCCGGCCGATGCCGGTGGACCCCAGCCCCTCCCGGCGCATGATCTCGCCGACGACGGCCGGCACGTCGCCCGGCTTGAAGAAGCCGGCCGCGTGCAGGGCGCCCACGAGTTCGCGCACGGCCCCTTCCTTGGTCGTGGCGGCCATGGCGGGCACGAGGGCGTCCCGGATGAGGGAGTTCTTCATCGGCGGCTCTCGGGGGCAAGACACTTGGGCACGGGGCCGGCGGGCGCCCCGACTCAGCGGGTCACTTGTGGTCCGTGATCTTCTCTTTGTACTTGCTGATCTGCTGGCGGACGTGCGAGAACGCCAAGTCCACGGCCGGCATCAGCTCCTCGTGCTTGTCCTGCCCGACAAAATCGTGCTTGTGTTCCGCGTCCACCTTGATTTCGACGGTCTTGAAGATTTTGTCCGCCAAGTCGACCGTCACCTCGATCATGGTGATGCGCGAGAAGAAGTGCAGCAACTTCTCGCACTTCGTGTTGATCTCGGTTTGGTGAGCCTCACTGAGGTGCCCGTGGCGGGTGGCGATTTTAATTTGCACGGCCAAGTCCCTTCCCCTTCTGTCAATCATGGAGAGCCTAGGAAGAAGATTGTAACCAAACGGCTTGGGGACAGCAACCTGCTAAACAATTGACCAATGACCAATGGTTTGTTTTTGTTGCGGTTTTTAGCTCCAACGGAGCGTCCGCTTGTAGCCAGGCCCGGGAGGGC
>JAYUGD010000871.1:0-3790 GCA_043767785.1 Zavarzinella sp.
CGTACAATGGCGGTGTCTCCACCATAGCGCGGCCCGCGAATCCTGTCGCCCCCGCCGGCCGATTTTTGCACAAGCTCTCCGCGTGAGGATCGGCTTCCCGTGGGCGATGGCTGGTGCCCGCGGGTGAAAGACTTGTCCATCACGCGGAGCGTGATGAGTACACTGGCCGCCCGTGAATGCAAGTTGGTTGAAAGTTGTTAAATGGTCTCGGACCCCATGCGTGAAGAACTCATCGGCACGACGAACATCGCCCGCTCCCAAATCGGTGGCCCACCGCTGATCCTGTGGCATGGGCTGGCCCGCCGCTGGCAGGATTACGCCACGCTGTTGCCGTGGTTCACGAATCGGTGGAGCGTCACGGCCGTCGATCATCGCGGGCACGGCAAATCTGCCCGCATTCCGGGGGCGTATCTCGTTCCCGATTATGTGGCCGATGCCGTCACGTTGTTGAAAGCCATCAACATCGGCCCGGCCGTGCTTTATGGCCACTCCCTCGGGGCGTTGGTGGCGATGGGCGTCGCCGCCGAGTGCCCGGACTTAGTGCGCGGCATCGTCTTGGAAGACCCGCCGGCCGCCAAATTCCTCACGGACATTGCCGGCACCGGGTACGCCGTTACTTGGAAAACGATGAAGCGCGTCGCCGGTTGGAAGGACATCCCCGCCGCGACCCGCGAATTGGCCGACATCGTGTTGCCAAACGGCAAACGCCTCGGCGACCTGCGGGCGGCCTCGTCCCTGCGGTTCCTTGCCATGTGCCTCGCCGACCTCGACCCGGACACGCTGACGGCTCCGCTGGCCGGGAAGTGGCTGGCCGGCTTCGACCCGTTGACGGTCGCGGCCCGCGTGAAGTGCCCCACCCTGCTGCTTGCGGCCGACCCGGCGGCGGGGGGGATGATGCCGGCCGCCGATTCCGCCGACCTGATGCGGGCGTTGCCCGATGGCCTCCGCGTCGATTTCCCCGGCTGCGGACACTTGTTGCACGGCGAACACCCGGCGGCCGTCGCCACCGCCGTCCTGCCCTTCATGGAGTCACTGTCATGAAACTCGCCGCCGGCTCGACGCACATCTCCCACGGCCAACTCGTGGACGGCACCGGCTCCCAGCCTGTCAAAGACGGAGCCGTCCTCGTCACCGACGGCCGCATCGCTTATGCCGGCCCGGCACGCGACTGCCCGCCCGTCCCGGCCGACGCTCGCCGCATCGACGCCAAGGGCGGGACAATCATGCCCGGTTTGGTGGAGGCCCACTTTCACCCGACGTACTTCAACGTGGCGGCCCTCGAAGACCTCGACATCAAATACCCGGTCGAGTACGTCACGCTGCTGGCGGCCAGCAACGCCAAGCTGGCCCTCGAATGCGGCTACACGGCGGCCCGCAGCGGCGGGAGCCTCTTCAACATCGACGTCTGGCTGAAGAAGGCCATCGAGAGCGACGTGTGCCCCGGCCCGCGCTTGGTCGCCAGCGGCCGCGAGATTTGCGGCGTCGGCGGGCTGATGGACTGGAACCCCGACTACCGCAAGATCGGCATGGACGGCTTGGTGCTGTTGGTCAACGGCCCGGACGAGGCGCGCTCGGCCGTCCGCAAGTTGGTGAAAGACGGCGTCGAATGGGTGAAGACGTACCCCACCGGCGATGCCGCCGCCCCGGACGCGAACGACCACCACACGCTCTGCATGACCTACGAGGAGATGCACGCCGTCGTGGCGACGGCCCACAATCACGGCCTGAAAGTCACGGGCCACTGCCGGGCGAACGCCGGCATCAAAAACGCCTTGCGGGCCGGGTACGACGCCCTCGAACACGGCACGTTCATGGACGCCGAAGCTCTCGACCTCTTGCTGGCCCGCAACGTGCCGGTCGTCCCGGCCCTGTACTTTGAACTCGCCAGCATCGAGAACGGCCCGGCCTACGGCATGTCCCATCGCGTGATCGACGGCCACAAGGAGACGCTCGAAGGCGGGGCCGAGAGCGCCAAGATGATCCTGCGGGCCGGCGGCCGCCTCGGCATGGGCGGGGACTACGGCTTCGCGTGGAACCCGCACGGCGACTACGCCAAGGAACTCACTTTCTTCGTCAAGCACGTGGGCCTGACGCCGTCCGAAGTGATTATGTGCGCGACGAAGACCGGGGCCGAGATCATGGGCCGCGGCACCGAGATCGGCACGCTGGAAATGGGCAAACTCGCGGACGTGCTGGTCGTGGCCGGGGACGTGTTGGCGGACATCGCGATTTTGGAAGACCGCTCCAAGTTCGTCGCCGTCATGCAGGGCGGCGTGGTGAAGGCCGGGCAACTGGCGAAGGAGACGCGATGAGACCGTTCTTCCCGTGCGGGCAAACCAGCCGCCGTGAATTCGTATGGGACATGGGCGCCGGCTTCGCCGGGCTGGCCCTCACCGGCCTGCTCGCCGCGGACGGCTTCACCTTCGGCAAGGAGGCGGCCCTGCCCGGGCCGTTGGCCCCGAAGAAGCCGCACTTTCCGGTGAAGGCCAAGTCGTGCATCTTCCTGATGATGAACGGCGGCCCCTCGCAAGTGGACACGTTCGACCCGAAGCCGACGCTTGAAAAGTTTGCCGGGCAGACGATGCCGGCCGACAAGAAGTTCACCAACTCCGGCGGCCGCAAGATCGGCTTCCTGACGCCGTCGTTCCGGCCGTTCAAGCCGGGCGGCAAGAGCGGCCTTCCGGTATCCGACTTCTTCCCCAAGGTGCGCGATCACGCGGACAAGTTGGCCGTCATCCGCTCCTGCCACACGGACAGCCACGCCCACGGGTCGGCCCTCGTCGCCATGAACACGGGCAAGACGTTCATCGGCCGGCCGTCGCTCGGCAGTTGGGCCGTGTACGGTCTCGGCACGGTCAATCAAGACCTGCCCGGCTACGTGGTGCTCATGGACAAGCGCGGCGGCCCGATCAGCGGCCAGCCCAACTGGGGCAGCGGCTTCATGTCGGCGGCCTATTCGGGCACGCTGTTCCGACCGACCGGCGACCCCATCCTCGACCTGCGCGGCCCGGCCCACGTCACCAAGGACGCCCAGCGCGAACAACTGGACCTCTTGGCCAAGCTGAATCAGGAACACCTCGACGCCCGCCCCGGCGGCCGTGACTTACTCGCCCGCATGAACAGCTACGAACTGGCCTACCGCATGCAGTCGGCGACGCCCGAGGCGGTCGATCTCGCCAAGGAGACCAAGCAAACGCTGGAGTCCTACGGCGTCGGCCAACAGCCGACCGACGAGTTCGGCCGCAACTGCCTGATCGCCCGCCGCCTCGTCGAACGCGGCGTCCGCTTCGTGCAACTCTACTCCGGCGGCGGCCACCTCGAAGACACGTGGGACGCCCACCAGAGCATCGAAAAGAACCACGGCCAACACGCCAAGGAAGTGGACCAACCCATCGCCGCCCTGCTCGGCGACTTGGAAAAGCGCGGCCTGCTCGACGAGACGCTGGTGATCTGGGGGGGCGAATTCGGCCGCATGCCGTTCAGCGAGGGCAAAGGCGAACCCGGCCGCAACCACAACCCCTACGGCTTCTCGATGTGGATGGCCGGCGGCGGCGTCAAAGGCGGCATCACGCACGGGGCGACCGACGAACTGGGCTTCGAAGCCGTTGAAAAGAAGGTGCATCTCCACGACCTGCACGCCACGATCCTGCACCTGCTCGGCTTCGATCACGAGCAACTGACGTACTTCCACCAAGGCCGGCACGAACGCCTGACGGACGTGTACGGCAACGTGGTGAAGGACATCATCGCGTAACAACGACAAGGCGAGCGGGGGGCGTGAGCCCCCTGT
>JAYUGD010000872.1:0-3783 GCA_043767785.1 Zavarzinella sp.
GCGTTCGACCCGCACAACGGCCGGCTGTACTTCGCCGCCGCCGGGTACGCCGTGCTGCTGCCCAACTACCGCGGCAGCACCGGGTACGGCGACAAGTTCCTGACCGACCTCGTCGGCCGCGAGAACGACGTGGAAGTGAAGGACATCCTGGCCGGCATTCAGCACCTCGTCAAGGAGGGCATCGCCGACCCCGACCGGGTGGCGTGCATGGGCTGGAGCAACGGCGGCTACCTGACCAACTGCCTGATTACGCTGAAGGACTCGCCCGTCAAGTTCAAGGCGGCGAGCAGCGGCGCGGGCATCCTCGACACGGTCGCCGAGTGGGGCTTCAACGACGAACCGGCCTACCCCGTGGTGTTCAAAAAGGGCGCGCCGTGGGAGGCGCCGGACCTCTACAAGGCGACCTCGCCGACCTACGGCATCGGCAACGTGACGACGCCGACGATCGTCCACGTCGGCGGGGCGGACGAGCGCTGCCCGCCCGGCCACAGCCGCATGTTGTACCGGGCGTTGCGCGAGTACAAGAAGGTGCCGACGGAGTTGATCGTGTACACCGGCGAGCCGCACGGCCTGACCAAGATGAGCAACCGCCGCGCGAAAATGGAGTTCGACCTGGCCTGGTTCGCCAAGTACCTGAAGTGACCGTCGGGAGGACTTTTGGGGGCGTGAGGATATTTTCAGGGCGCTGCGGCCTTCCTCCACGGGAGCGTCCCGGATGGCCGGAGAAGCGCCGAAACGACCGAGCCCTGAGAACCGTTGTAGTTCTCGAAGGGACTCATCTCGGGTTGGGCAGTTCGGACTAGGAAATCGTCTCGAACGCCTGTACACTTCGGCCGTCAGGCAGGAGACCTCCTGCCAGCTTCGATTCGGCCGGAGGTTTTATGTCCGTCAAGCCGTACAGTGTCGTCTCGCTTTTCGCCGGAGCGGGTGGCCTCGACGTGGGCTTGGAGCAGGCCGGTTTCTCGACCGTGGCCGCGGTCGATCACGACCCCGATTGTCTCCGTACTCTCCGGCAAAACCAACTCGCCCAGTTGAGCGACGGCAGTGGGCGGAGTTACTTGGCCCAGGCTAATTTGCTGTTGAAGGGGGTGGAAGACCTCACCCTTTCGGACCTTCGACCCGCCTCCGTCAGTCCCACATGGGTGCCGGATTTGATGGCCGGGGGTCCGCCGTGCCAGCCGTTCAGTAGTTCGGGAAAAATGCTCTCGACGGACGACCCGAGGGGACGCCTGTTCGAGCACTTCGTCCGGGTCGCGGCGCTGTTGAAGCCGAAAGTCATTCTGTTCGAGAACGTCCGCGGACTCGTGACGGCCCGCGGGCCGAGCGGCGAACCGGGGGAAGTCTTGCGAATGGTCAAGGCGTCCTTCGAGCGGATCGGCTACGCCACGAACTTCGCCCTGCTCAATGCCGCGGACTTCGGCAGCCCACAACGGCGAATCCGCTGCTTCCTGCTGGCGACACGCTGTACGGCCCTGCCCGAGTTCCCCGAGCCCACGCACGCCGAGAGTCTCGGAGGCGGGTTGTTCGAGACCCTGCTGCCGTGGGTTCCGTTGCAAGACTTCCTCGCCACGCGGCCGGCTCCGTCGTTTGCGGAGTTCGTCCGCCCGAGTGCCAAGTTGGAGGCGTTGTTGCGGGACACCCCAGGCGGGTCAGGCCTGAAGAGTGCCGGGGCTCGAGAGGCGACGCGCCCCGGAGGCCACTGGGGCTACCGCCAGGGCACATTCGTCGCCGACTTGCGGCAACCGGCCCGCACGGTGACTGGCTCGGCGAGCCAGGACTGGCTCCGACTCCCAGACTTCAGCCTCCGGCGACTGACTTTGGGCGAGTGTGCCGGCCTCCAGGGGTTCCCGGACGACTGGCAGTTCGCAGGCCCCGTGGCGAGTCGGTTCAAACAAGTCGGCAACGCGGTGCCGTCGATCTTCGGCCGCGTGCTCGGTCGCGCGATCACGACGGCCCTTGCTACAAGCCAACGGATTCGGCCCGAGTCCGCGCCACTGCCCCGAGAGTTCTTGTCGGCGGTCACTTACACGAAGCGCGAGCAGGCCAGGAACGGGGCCAGCCGCGTCGAAGTACGGGAGAAAGCACAAACCTTGGGCGCTGAGATTCACAAAGTGAAAGGCTACGGCTCCCAGAAGTGCGCCTCACAGAAGGGGAGTGCATCCCAATGATGACACGGGAAATGCTGCTCGGCGAAATGGCACGTAGCGCAATTGATGAGGAAAAGATTTACATGAGTCTCACGCTGAGCTTGTTCCGGGAACTGCAGCGTCCAAATCAGGAACGATTTGACCAGTTGATGCAAGCCACAGCCTCATTGACCGTCATCACTCGGCAGGTGTTGCAGGCCAACCCTGGCCTCGTCAAAATCCTCCGTTACTGCCTTGCCCCGGTCATTAGCCAGATGCGTCTCGGGCAGATCATCGGCCTTGGCACGACGGACTCGTTTGAAGAGCGTCAGGCGACTCCGACCGACGAGCAAGCCGACCGACTCGCCCGCTGGTTCAACGACTACCTCGACCGCGAGCGGTTCCCCTGGTTGGCGAACCCCAAGGTATCCCCGACGGAGCGTCGGATTTCCGAAAGCTTCGCCAAGTTGTGGACGGTGTCTTTGCTGTCGAACCAAAACACGGCCACCAAATACCGCACGCAGCGCAAGGAGAGGCAAGAGAAGGCGATCGTCGAGGCCCTGCAAGGGATGGGTTTGAAGTTTCAAGCGCTGCTCGGCCCGCCCGCGCAACCGTCGCGGATGCGCCGCAAGCCCGGCGACCCGCCCCATCCCAAGGTTGCCGCGAAACTGGGCGGTATCACCAGCGTGCATGAAGTTCAGGCTGGGCATTTCGTCAAAGAACAGAAAATACTCGGCGGGCCGCAGAAAAAGCAGAAGGCCGATATCACCGTGCGACCATCCGTTGAGGAGCTGTTGTTCTGTATTGAGGCTAAAGCGGTCGGGATAAAAATCGATTCGACGAAGCGTCTGAAGGAGTTGAACGACAAATGCACCGATTGGAATGGCTCGTCACTTCCTGTTCAGACAATCGGCGTCTGCGCAGGAATGTTCAATAGTAGCGAGTTGATCGCGACGATTAAGCTCCGCGGCGTTCCGATCTTCTTTGAGCACGCCTTGGACAAGCTTACGGACTTTCTTCGTGACGGCCTGTACTACGGTGCCACCTGGAATCCGCCCGCACTGTTCCCCGACGTGTCGATCGAGGAAGCGACGGCCGCTTTGGCAAAGATCAAGACGGCGACCGCTCACGCGGTCGAGGCCGATGACTCACCCGCCGAAGGGTGAAACGGTCACTTCCCCCCGGGCCGGCGGCGAAATCGTCACGCTCGATTGAACCGACGCTCCCGCTCCAATGCGGCAACACCCTTTACCCCGATTTACATCGCCTCGACGACTTCGTACAGGCCGGCCCACTTCTCTTCGGCGGCTTCCAGGTCGGCCGTCACCGTCTCCAGTTCTAGTTCCAGCTTGCTCGACTCGGTCGGGTCGTTGGTGCTCAGCCAGCGGTTGTTCACGGCCTTCTTCTGCTCGTCGAGTTGGGCGATGTTGCGTTCCAGGGACTTCATCTCCTTGCGGAGTTCCTTTTCGCTGCGGACCGCGGAGTGGGCGATCTTGACGCCCTTCGGGGCCGTGCTCGCCCCGGTCAGCTTGCCCCGGGCCGCGGCCGTCTCGCGCTCCCCGGCCTCGATCTCGGCGTTGACCTTCTCGACGTAGGCCTCGTACTGGCCGGTGTAGTTGACCACCCGGCCGTCGCGGACCTCGATGATGCACGTGGC
>JAYUGD010000873.1:0-3783 GCA_043767785.1 Zavarzinella sp.
GCGTCCCGCGACCGTCGCCGAAATCCGCGACTCGCCGACACGGGTGACTATCTCGGGACGCGCTCCGCTGCGCAAAGCCTCCGCGTCGCGGCTAACAAGAGTGGCGCGCGTCCGGTCAGGGTTACTTGATGATCGCGTAAATGACCGACGCCACGGCAAGCCCGCAGCCGGCCACGAACGCCCAACTGACGAGTCGCTCTCGCACCTGGGGGCGTGGGGGCGGCGGGGCGTCCCAGTCTGGTTGCGGGCCGAACCGCCATTCCAATTCGGCGACGGCGTGCGTCAGGCGGGCGTAGAAGGACTGGTTGCCGGGTTCGCCGATGAGCAACGCCTCCAGCACGGCCCGGCGGTCATCGGGGAAGTCGCCGACCGCCCGCTGGAGCGTGAGGCGGGCCAAATCGGTCTCGTCCGTCTCGGGCGTCCGGGCGTCCGGCACGGGGGCCTCGCGGTCGAAGCGGTGAAGCAAGTCGAGGTGAAGGTGGGTGAACGCCGCCATGTCGCCGACGACTTTATCGCCGGGTCGCAGGTAATAGCCTTCGATGAGCAGGCGGTCCGCGGCGGGCAGGGTCGCCCACCATTCCAGCATGATCGGGCGGCGGTCCGCGGCGACGGCCATTGTCTTGTCCACGTGAGCGTCCAACGTCGTCATCAGGTCCGGCGAAAGTTCGTTGTGCGCCTCCGTCGTAACGATCTCCAAGTGGGCGTGCCAGTGCAGAGTCCGGCCCCAAAACCTGCTCCCTGTGGCGAGCATCCACGCCCAAGACTCGCGGACTAAGCGAAGGGCCTCGCCGTAGTGGGACCCCATGCGCAACCTGAGGAATTGATCACGCAGGCCCGCTTGCATTTCGTGGACGGTCGCCTTGGCCAACGCGGTTGTCCTCCCGTGTTCGATGTCACGGTTCTACCCGATGCGGTTCACTCTGTCCAAGCGAGACCGCCAGTGATAGCCGTCAATTTGGGCAAGCCCGCTGGACAGGGTATGCGGCGGCTGTTAACTTGGATGAATTCATATTCCCCACGCTCTCTCCATACAGGCCCCATGCGACGAATCACCCCGCGGACCACCCGCCTCGGCGTCCTTGATCTGGAAGCCCGAATCACGCCGGCTTATAACCTGACGATCACCGACACCCTGGGGTTGACTTCTAATGTCGTCGGCACGCCGTCTAACGGTGTCACGACGTTTCAGCCCACGGGCGAAGGCGCTGTCCTATCCTCGCAGGACATCATCGCGGCCTTCGGAGTCGGCGACGTGGTGATCGACACCAACTCGGGTGGAATTCTCGACCAAGGGAACATCACATGGGCGCACGTCGCCAATCAACCGCTTTTTAACGCCAGCGCCATTCAGAACGACCGGACGATGACCTTCCGCACGGTCAACGCGGCTCACTCGGGGGACATCACCTTCTCCGGCGGGGAGGTCGTCAACGGCGGCGACCGCGTGGCGTTCCTGTTCGACACGGACGGAGCCGGCCTCGACGGGGCCGTGGACTTGGGCGCCGCGTCGCTCGTGGGCTGCGGGCTGACCATCACCGCCGGCGGCGGGACGGCGACACTGAAAACAATCACGCTCACCGGCAACGGCGCGGTCACGGCCGCCAACATCGTGACGACTGGCCCCGCCGTCATCCAACTCTCCCAATCCAACGCCGTGTTGACGCTCAACGGCCCCCTGACCGTGTCCGCGGAAAGCACGGCCATTTCTTCGACCGGGGACACCGGCGCCCGCCTCGTGTTCAACGGCGCCGTGACCGGGACGGGCAACTTATCCGTCCTTGCCACCGCCTCGCAGTTCGATGCCCCCGTATCGCTGAGTGGCCCGGCCAGCCAATTCTGGATTAAAGGGGGGGCGGCAAGTTTCACGGCGGACGCGGTGTCGGCCCCGTTCATTCGCGTGGGTCAGGCCGCCGGGCCGGCCGCCGATTTCGGGGCCGGCGTCTCCGGCGTCTCCGGGGCCGTGACGGTCGATTCGACGGGGAATCTGACGCCCGGTGACGGCCTGGGCGACAACGCCAACCTGGCAATTACCGGCGACGTCACCATCTCGGACGGCGGCAGCTTCGACCCCGACCTGGTGATCATGGGCATGCCGGCCGAGCGGTTGGACGTCACCGGCAACCTGACCCTCGGCGCCGGCGCCCGGCTCGGCCATTCCGGGGCGGGCACGCTGGCGACCGGCGACACCACGTTGGTCATGGTTTCCGGCACGCGGACGGGCACGTTCGCCAACGCGCCGCCCGGCATACCGTTCGCCTTGGCCGAGACCGAGGCCACGGCCACGTACACGGCCAACGCCGTCACGGTCGCCCCCGTCGCGTTCGTCACGCAACCGAATACCGCGGTCAGCGCGGACGCGGACGGCACCACGTACACCGCCAAATTGACCGGGCCGGGCGTCGTCGCCACGTTCGTCGACGCGGCCGGCCGGCCGTCGTTCCGGCTGACCGGCACGACGCTCGCCAGCGCCTTCTCGCTCACCACCAAGGCGAACGCCTCGGACAACGTCCTCACGGCCGGCTCGCTGATCGTGCAAGGCGACCTCAAGTCGCTCACGGCCGGCACCACGGACTTCGTGGGCGGCCTCTCCGTCTCCGGGCCGGCCCGGACAATCACGGTGCGGGACATCGGCGGCCTCTCGTCCGTCGGCGGGACGGCATTCGACAAGACGACGTTGAAGGCCCGCAACGTGTCCACGTTCGACACCACATCGACGCTCGACAAAGTCACCATCGGCGGGTCGCTGACGGACGACTTGTCGGCCCCGCAGATCGGCTCGGTCACGGTCGCCGGCAACCTCATGGGCGGCAGCCCGACCATTGATGCGACCTCCCCCGCCGGGTCGCTGGGTTCCATCACGGTGAAGGGCGCCACCGACTCCGTCACGATCAAGTCGCTGACGACGATCGGGAACCTGAATTTCGGCAAAGGCATCCGAGTGTCGTCGATCACCGCGGCCGGCGTCATCGGCACGGTCACGACCGGCGGCGACTTCTACGCCGGGGTGACGGCCGATTCGGTCGGGGCCGTGAAGGTGAAGGGCTACCTGTACGACAACGGCGGCGGCGGGTGGGCCGTCACGGGCGGCGTGCCCTCGATCACGGCCGGCGCCATCGGGTACGAGGCGGTGGGCTTCAATTTTATCGCCCGCAACATCGGCACCCTGTCCGTCGTCGGCGACGCGGCGACCGGCGTGCCGGCCAACGTGCGCAACGCCTCCTTCCATCTGACCGGCAACAATTTGAGTACGCCGGCCGGGTTCGGGGTAAAAACCGTCACCGTGAAGGGGACGGTCTTCAACAGCCTGTTCGACGTGCAGGAGGGGAACGTGCAGGCGGTCACCGTCGGCCGGTTCATCGACAGCAAGTTGCTCCTAAATTACGACACCCTCGCCGTGTTCGAGTCCGCCACGGGGTTCCAGTCGGTGACGCGCTTCAAACTGAGCGCCTTCACCACGACGGCGGCGACGCTGAACGTCCCCGACAGCCCGCTCAAATACGCCTTCGCGGGCAGTCAGATCGCGGCGCAAGACCTCGGCACGGTCCGACTCTCCGGGCTGGATACCGACAACGGCGGCGTCAGCTTCGGGATCAAGTTTGACGCGGACGCCGCTTTCCCCAAGAGCAAGGGCGGCGTGCGGGTGAAGAGTACGAACGGGCCGTTGCCGCTGAACAAGGATTTGACGCCTGACACGGCGGCGCCGTATACGGCCGCGGACAACGACTTCTTCTACTTCGGCGTTTAAGCGCGGCCGGAATTAGTTGTCATCAATGCGGCGTCGTT
>JAYUGD010000874.1:0-3777 GCA_043767785.1 Zavarzinella sp.
CACCCGTGTTCGAGCCGCCGCGAACTTGGGCGCCCGTCTAAACTAGACCTGTACGCCTCGCCGCCCATTGGAGTTCCCCCATGCGTCCCGTGATTCTCGTTTCCCTCCTCGTCGCCGGAGTCTCCGCCGTGAACGCCGCCGACCCGCCCGTGTCCGTGAAACTGGTCGCCAAGAAGGCGACTTACGCATGGCCCGTCCAAAAGCCGGCCGCGTTCGAAGCCGTCTTGAAGGAGATGCAGCAGAAACAGAAAGACGGGAAGCAGGTGGTCGTTCCTGACGCCTTCATCGTGGACTTCGTTTTGCAGTTCAAGAACACGGGGACGGAGGCGATCGAGATCTACGTCGGCGGCGACGAGAACACCTTGGCCCTCGAACTTACCGGCCCGAGCGTCGTCACGTTGGCGCCCAATCTGGCCACCACCACCGAATTCCGCAACCCGAAGCCGGTGAAGATTGAGCCGGGCAAGACCTACGACATGCCGATCTCTCGGTTGTCGGACGGCTTCCGCGGCGCTTCGCGCCGACTGTTCTTCACCGCCCCCGGCGAGTACACGCTTGCGGCGACCTACCAACTCGCGGACGCGGAGGGGAAGAAGGGCATCATCCTGAAGACGGAGCCGGCGAAGTTTACGGTCGAAGCCCCTAGATAATTTCACGATGGAGACAATGTCTAAGCGGGGAAATTTAGAGGATTTCGGCAAATCGCCATTGTGGGGCTTGGAGTCGCTGTTACGATGTGAATGTGGGTTGCATTAACGTAGTGCAACGGGTGCAAGCTCGGCGACGTCCCAATACCAAAAGACGGGGCCGGGGGGGCATTTTGCGAAGGAGGTGGTCAAGTGATTTATGGTAAACAAGTGCGGCAATCCTGATTGCTGCTGACGAGCGGCGTCAGCTTGCCGCCAGTTTCTAGAAGCCCCCGGCGACCTGCCGGGGGCTTCCTTTTTTTTGGGGGTGGCAGAGAAGATTTTTTAGCCACGGATGAACACGGATCGAACACGGATAAAGGCCAAGACGAAATCCGATGACGGATGAAAACCGGATAAAACACAAAAAAGAGTCAGAAGACCAGCCGTTTGAATTCCACTTTGTGACGGCCGAAGTTAATCAGCAAGCCGACTTTCACGCCCGTCGCTTTCAACTCATTCAAAAGTTGCGGCTCGTCGTCCGGGCAATAGGTTTTCGCCACTTTGAGTTCCGCCATGACCGCGTCACCCACCAACAAGTCGGCCCGGTAAATTCCCACTTCAACGCCTTTGTATGCGACCCGGATTTCCCATTCGACCTCCGCACGCAATCCGCGGGCTTGCAGTTCAACCTGCATGGCCCGTTGGTAGACCTTTTCCAAGAAACCATACCCGAGGACGCGGTGGACCGAGGACGCGGCCCCAATAATCTGCTCGGTGATGTCTCGATGCCAAAGTTCGACAGCGACTTGCTCGGTTGCCATTGCCCATTTGCCTTCAATTTTGATCTGTTCTCGTCTTATCCGTTTTTCATCCGTCTTCCGTTTTTTTGCATTGGTTTTATCCGTGTTCGATCCGTGTTCATCCGTGGCAAAAATGTCTTTGTTTTAACACGGTCTCCAAATACCCCAGCAACTCGCTCTCGTACCGCCGCTTGTCGAACGTCAGTGCCTTCGCCCGCGCGTCTTCCACTCGCAGGTTCCCGTGTTCCCGCTCGCACGTCTCGATGGCGGCGACCACCGATTCCACGGTCTGTTCCTGGAACCAGAACCCGGTCGGCTTCTGTTCTCCCCACGGCGTGATCGTCTCCGTGGCCCCGCCCTTCGCGTAGGCGATCACCGGGGTGCCGCAGGCGTTGGCTTCGACGGGGACGATGCCGAAGTCTTCTTCGCCGGGGAACAGCAAGGCCCGACATTTCCGCAGGTGAGAGCGGAGTTCCTCGTTGGGCTTCCAGCCCAGGAACTCGGCGGCCGGGCCGGCCATCGCTTTCAGGCGGGCGGCGTCTTGGCCGCTGCCGATGATGACCAGGCGCTTGCCGAGTTTTCGGCACGCTTCGATGGCCAAGTCCACGCGCTTGTACGGGGCGAACGCGGAGAGGATGAGGTAATAGTCTTCCCGCGGGACGGCCGGGTCGGGGGTGTAGAAGTCGGTGTCCACGGGCGGGTAAATGATCACGCTCTCGCGGCCGTAGCTCTCGCGGATGCGGCCTTGGATCGTCTTGCTGATGGCGACGAAGTGCGTCACGCGGCCGGCCGTCCGGCGGTCCCACTCGCGGATGGCGGCCAGCAGTCTGTTGACGGCGAGCGACTTCAGCCCGCCGAGGCGGCCGGCGAAGTACGACTCGCGCATGTGCCACGCGTACCGCATCGGCGTGAAGCAGTAGCACACATGAGGCACGCCCGGCGGCGGCGTGGCCGCCTTGGCGACGGCGTGGCTGAAGCTCACCAGCAAGTCGCAGTTGTTGATCGGCCAGTTGGCGGCGAAGGGCATCAGCGGCAGCGTGTACCGGTAATGGCTCACGATGCCGGGGAGGCGGTTCAGCCAACTCGGCCGGATCGCCATCCCCTCGATGGCCGGGGACAAGGCTCCTTTGGCGTGCAACAGCGTGTAGAGTTTGGCGACCGGGAAGCGCCGGCACAGAGCCTCCAAGCACTTCTCCCCGCCGCGCATCCCGGTGAGCCAATCATGGACCAGGGCCACGCGGGCGGTGTCGAGGGGCTTCATCCGGTTTTATTCTCCTGCCCGGCGTGCCGGTTGTGCCGAATGCGCCGCGCTTCCTTACGGAAAACCATTTCCCCGGAAATTTGGCGCGGCCCCCCCGGAACGGTATATTAGTTAAGCTAAATCAATTGAGCGGATTGCGGCGGCGGCGGACACGCCCCGGCGCGTCACACGTCCTCCGGCCGGCCAGCGCGAGAGTTCCCATGGCATTGTCACTGAACATCGGCAAGAGCACCAATCTCGGCAATTACCGGGAGAACAACGAGGACTCCGTCGAGGTGAAGGCCTTCCCGGACACGGGCCTGTCCGTCGCCGTCGTGGCCGACGGCATGGGCGGGCAGGCGGCCGGGGAAATCGCCAGCAAGCGGGCGGTGGAGATCATCCCCCGCGAACTGCGCAAGACTCTCACGGCCGGCGTCAACGCCGAGGCCGCCAAGGTGATGATCCGCCGGTCCATCGTCCAGGCGAACGAAGAAATCATCGCCATGGGCCAGTTGGACAAGGAAATGAAGAACATGGGCACCACGGTCGTCTCGGCCGTGTGGCGCAAGGGCGGCGAAATGTACGTCACCGGCGTCGGCGACAGCCGGGTGTACCTGATCCGCGGC
The DNA here is from genome assembly GCA_043767785.1 of Zavarzinella sp. Lineage (GTDB taxonomy): Bacteria > Planctomycetota > Planctomycetia > Gemmatales > Gemmataceae > Zavarzinella. The sequence goes on from JAYUGD010000874.1 coordinate 3,296, forward strand.
CGCAAGATTTCCCAATTGACCGTCGATCACTCGCTGGCCCAAGCCTTGGTCGAAGCCAAGACGATCTCGGCCGCCGAGGCGAAGGACCACAAGTTCCGCAACGTGCTGTGGAAGTACCTCGGCAGCAAGGAAGTCGGCGACGGCCCGGACGTGGCCGTGGTCCCGATCCAGGCCGGCGACCGCTTCCTGCTCTGCACCGACGGCCTGCACGGCGTCGTCGTGGACGACAAGCTGCTCCAGTTCTGCCTGGGCCAACAAGAGGCCCAGTCCTGCGCGGATGGGCTGGTGCAACTGGCCCTGGAGTCCGGCTCGCGGGATAATGTGTCGTGCGTCGTCATCGACGTGGTTTAAGCGAAGAATTTTTTCGCCACGGATCGAACACGGACGAAACACGGATAAAGGCAAAAGCCCAATCCGATTTCAAACCGAAGACGGATGGAAAACAAGATGCGACACGGATCAGTAGCCATTGGCTTTATTCC